>JACMRC010000137.1 GCA_014376655.1 Mucilaginibacter sp.
ACTAAATGAAGCCGAAGTAATTGGCTTGTTTGAAGGAGTGCCTAATTTTACAATCGCTTTGGCCGATTTGGTAGCGGGGATAAACGCCACGGATCTTTTGGCTGCAAGTACAGCTGTATTTGCATCAAAAGGCGAAGCAAAAAAAATGATACAAGGCGGTGGTGTAGCTATTAATAAAGTAAAGATAGAAACACCGGAAAGTGTTTATAATCAAGATGCCTTGATTGGTGGTAAATTTCTGGTGGCACAAAAAGGAAAAAAAAATTATTTTTTAATTATTGTTGAATAATTTGATATTGCGACAAAATGTATTTATTTTTGGATAAATGTCGCGTACATATGAAGCATAAAGATGATATAGCTAAAAATGAACTTGCCGAACCAGCGAGTGTTTATGATGTCTCATCAACTAACTTATTTGCTACCGCAATAGGCAATGCGGTAAGGGAATTCGATATAATGGGTAGTAGCAGATACGATATTTTAAACGCTACTCGTCAGGGTTTGCCCAAACGTGGCTTAATGGCTTTGGCAAAAAAGATATCCTTAACGCTCCAAGAGTTTGCCAATATACTGCATATATCAGAGCGTACATTACAACGTTACAATGACAATGAAATCATTAAAACAGAATATGCAGAAAAAGCGGTTGAGTTAGCTCGATTATACACGCGTGGTGAAGAAGTATTTGGCTCACTTGATAAATTTAAAACTTGGATGAAAACTCCTGTTCATGTTTTTAGAGGAGATACTCCCGTTTCTCTTTTAGATACTTCTATTGGTTTTGATATGGTTTTTAAAGAATTAGGCCGTATTGAGCATGGCATTTTTGCCTAATGATACTTTATCGGTTGGTTAGAAGCGTTTATGCAGATGATTTAAGCGGTAACGGAGCTCGACTATACGGTGGCCGTTGGAATAGTGAGGGCAAAGCGATGGTTTACCTTGCATCGTCAAGGTCATTAGCGGTATTAGAGGCATTGGCGCATCTAAATCCCACTAATATGCCTGATGATTATTCTATGATTACGATTGAAGCCCCCGACAGTATAAATGAGTTAAATCTTAATATTCTACCTGAAAATTGGAAGGAATATCCTGAGCAAAATATATTACAACTGGTTGGGAATCGTTTTTTATTTAAAAATGAAAAATTGCTGCTAAAAGTACCTTCGGCTTTGGTTGAAGAGGAATTTAATTATTTGATGAATCCTATACACAACTTGGCTCCGTCTGTTAAAATAGTAACAAAAAAGCCATTCAGTTTTGATGAACGGCTTCTTTAATAAAGTTATCATTTTAAAAATCGCTTAATAACTCTAACTTTTTGTGGTTGTATTCCTCCTGCGATATTAGCCCGTTATCAAACAAAGTCCTTAATTTTTTAAGTTTCTCGGTTAATAAATCGGGCTTAGCTTCTTCCTGATGTACAACAACCGGCTCTGGTTTAGATTCTGGTATTGACTCAGGTTCTGGTGGCGTGATTATTTGATGTGCTGCCACAGGTTGCGACGGTGTTTCAAATTGTACTGAACCCGACTCGGCGCGTTTTTGTTCCAGATCGCGCAGGCGGCGTGCTTCGCGCTCTGCCTCTTTGCGTTCTTGTGCGTATTGATATAGTTTACGTGCCTGTACTTTAGGTAGGTAATCAACACCCATTTCGGCACCGCTGGTAGTTTTTACGCTGAATATGGCACCTATAATTTCTTCTTTTGTATAAACGTCAATCACATCTTTCCAAACATAGTCGATGAACTTTATAGACAGGCCCAAATTTGCAGGAGTAAAAAACAAAACACGTTTGTTGGTTATGGCAATACAATCGGGCAGTATGTTAACTAACGGCTTTTTTTGTACGGCAATATATATTATTTCTTCGCCGGTAGTTAACAGGTCAACCAGGCGGGTGTATACTTTTTCAACAGTTTTTGGATCCTGTTCGTCACGCAAAAATTTCTCGATCATCTTAAATCACTTATTTTTTGAAGTGCAAAAATATATAAATTCTGTTAGTTGTAGGTTAAGTTTTACGCTATCAATAAATTACAGCCCCTAATGTCGGCATTATCAAAGCGGCCCAATATTTCAAAACTGCCATCGCTATATATTTTACCAAGATCCTGCGTAGCTATAAACGAACATGAATTGATATTGGCCAAGTCAATAACATTAATACCACCGGCTTTATTATTGGTGATAATACTTAACGGGTCATTAGTATCTCGCGTAATTATCCGCATCCATGGCGGGCAATTAAATATACCAGCTCCTTTTGAGTAGGCCTGCGATAATAGCTCGGTCATCCCATATTCTGAATGTATGGTATCAACGCCAAAGCCTTTGCATAATGTATCATGCAGTTCCTCGCGGATCATTTCTTTTCGTCGGCCCTTCATACCGCCTGTTTCCATAACTATCAGTTCGGGGGAATTAATTTGGTATTGCTCAACAAAGTCAAGCAAAGCAAAGGTTACACCCAATAGCAAGGTTGGCTTTTTGGCTTGTTGTTGTTTAATGAGTTGCGCATGTAAGTCTGCATAGTTGTATAAATAAAAGCCGCTATCAGGGTTGTAAGATTGCGTTATAACGTCCTGCGCCATATAAATAAGCGATGAACCCGGCCTTTCAAGATATGCAGGCAGCAAAGCCAAAACGGTACAACCTTTTATATCGCCATAAAATAATTGGAACGCTTTGCGGAAACTTTCCTCATACCAGCTAACATCAGTTACATGATGACTATTGGTTATCATACCCGTTGTACCCGAGCTTGTAAAAGTTACCTGCACATCATCCATCGAACTTAAAACTGAATGAGACTTAAAAAACTGGATGGGTAAAAAAGGTATATCCTTAATATCATTTATTGCATTAATATTAATACCTAAACCCGAAATAAAATCAGCATAAACCTTGCAGTTTTTTGCCTGGTATTGAAATACCTGCAACGCAACAGTATTAAAATGCTCATCATTACTGATAGAAAATACCTGCTGTTTGTCGGGTTTCATTGCGGCAAAGATAGCCTGTGGATGTGCAGATATGCAAACAGGGAAATCGTTTTTACAATTTAATGGTAACATCTTAGTAACAACAAAACCTGTTGCCTTTAACCGGTTTATTACATTCGTGAAGCCTGAGATCACATCGCGGGAAATGAATTTTATTTAAAAGACTGTATATCAATTAATTAACCTAAAATCCGGTTTTGAACATCTGTGTCAGGTCAGCTTGCAGCATATTAACCTTGCCTGCTGCCCATTTTAGTAAGGCCTATATTCAGGGTGATTTACCACAATCCATCACACGATATCACACTTTATCACACGTTTATTACACGCTATCACGCGTTTTTACACTTTTATTACACGTTTTCACGCGTTTTTACACTGTTATTCCAGGCAATATTTACTAATTTTTACGGCTAAAAATTGATTTAAAACACTGTAAATCAATCAATAAAATAAAATTTGTATTTTTTTAGCGACTGGTTTTAGCGGCTTTTTTGTAAAACTTCGGTACCCGATTGGGTTGTTTGTGATACATACAAAAGTAACGAAAATCGGGCAAAAAAACAATACACCCCCTGCAATTATCACAGTTATTTCGCTACCTTATTTAATTGAAACGGCAACATTTACTTAATTTTTTAGGCCGTACGCATTAAATTTTGCTATTTTAAATTTTGGTCTACAGCAATTCATCACTTTTAAGGCAGGTAAAATCATTGCGAAATTAAACGCCCCCTGCATGCGGAAATGGGAAAGATGATTTACGGCTGATACTTTAGAAAATCGCCATCAATAATTAAAAGCTTTACATCGGTTTGAGCTAACGAGCGGTGCGAGCTTAGTTCGTCTGTAACTATGTAGGTCATGCCTTTAGTTAAGGTTGATTTTTCGCCGGTTTCCAGTTCTGAAATAACTTCGCCCTCCAAACAATGTACAATATGGCCTTTTTGGCACCAATGATCGGCAATATAACCTGCGGTATATTCAACTATCCTAACGCGTAAACCCGGAAACTGCAGCGTTTGCCAGGTTGAATTACCTACCTCGCCGGGATGGTTTGTTTTGGTTACGGTGTCCCAGTTTATAACCTGGAACAGTATGTTCTTGTCGCCCATTATGACAGGTTGATTAAATGTCGCAAGTTAATAAAGAAACAAACAACAATAGGTTTTAGTCTCATTGCTATTATCTAACTTTCTGGTAGTGAAAATTATGAGTTTCATAATTTTTCACACTTGTCGATGTTTTCCGCCCGGATTATAACTTATTTATTGAATAAAAGTCGTTTATTAGCTGTTGAAACAAGCAGTTGCCAACTTGTTTTTTGCTTTTTAGCAAAAATATTTTGTGGGCAAGGAGCGATTAGTTTAAACGTTTTATGGAAGAGAATACAGTAGACCCCCAATTAGCAACAGATAAAATAGCCGAAGAAGAAGATATATTTCAACACGTAAATAATCCTATCATCGGTATAAAACCCATACAAAAAAAGTACCTGGGTATACCCAATCATGCCGACCAGATAGGTAATAAATTTTTCTTTACAGACGGCGAGGCCAAAGTTGAAATTGTTGTTGTTACCGACGAAATAATTAGAGTTAGGCTTGCCCCACATGGCGTTTTCTTGGAAGAGTTTTCGTACGCTGTACCAAAACTGGCGCTTAAAGCCACTGCTTTTACTTTGTTTGAAAGCGATACTGAGTTTAAGGTATCAACAGGCATTATTAATTGCCACATCCGTAAACAGGACTTTTTTATATCCTTCTCGGATGCTAATGACACCCTTACCAGTATGGACGCAGTGCCTATGCATTGGGAAGAAAACGTTGCTGCAGGTGGTTACTATGTGTTTTGCACTAAGGAATGCGCCCCCAGAGAAGCTTTTTTTGGACTGGGTGATAAGCCAACCGATTTGAATTTAAAGGGGAAGCGTTTTGTTAACTGGAACACTGATGCCTATTCTTTCCAATGGAATCAGGACCCTATATATCGTACTATCCCTTTTTATATCAGCATAAACGAGGGTATCTCGCACGGTATCTTTTTTGATAATACCTTTAAATCGCACTTTGATTTTGCGGCCGAAGAGAGCAGCAGGACCAGTTTCTGGGCCGATGGCGGCGAGTTACAATACTACTATATCCACGGTCCGCACATGATGGACGTGGTTAAAAACTACCATAAAATAACCGGTACGCACCCAATGCCACCGCTTTGGGCGTTTGGTTACCACCAATGCCGCTGGAGCTATTATCCCGAGTCGAAAGTTAAAGCTATTGCAGACACTTTCCGTAAAGAAAAGATCCCTTGTGATGGTATCTATTTAGATATTGATTACATGGATGGCTACCGTTGCTTTACCTGGAACAAAAAGTATTTCCCTGATCCAATAAAAATGGTGAAGGAATTGGCTGCTGATGGGTTTAAAACCGTTGTTATTATTGATCCGGGGATTCGTGTAGATGATAATTACTGGGTGTTTAAGGAAGGTAAAGAGAACCGTTATTTCTGCCGCCGAAGTGATGATTACTTTATGGAGGGCCATGTATGGCCGGGCCGTTGCCAGTTTCCAGATTTTACTAACCCTGAAGTTCGTGAATGGTGGGGTGGTTTATTCCAGGGCTTAGTTGATGCCGGTGTTGCCGGTGTTTGGAACGATATGAACGAGCCTGCAGTATTTGGCACCAGCACGTTCCCTGATGATGTGCGCCACCAGTATGACGGCCACCGCGGATCGCACCGTAAGGCGCACAATGTTTATGGTATGCAAATGGTACGCGCCACCTACGAAGGTTTGCGCAAGATCATGAAAAATAAACGCCCTTTTACAATTACCAGGGCAGG
>JACMRC010000138.1 GCA_014376655.1 Mucilaginibacter sp.
CAAAATATTTTTAGATACCCCACAACGCGCGCGACGGTTTGATAAAGTGCTTACAGGCATAATAGTATTACTTGCAATAGCACTATTATTAACCGTGGTTGGAAAAATACAAATAGGTTTTCAGCTGATGCAGGTATCTACTACGCTGTTTGCCTTTAGTTTAATCATTGTATCGGTAATTGTAATGCGCAGCGGCTACCGGCCGGCAAGGTTTGTATTCTTCTCATGGTCCATATTGCTTGTGGGGGCAATTATTTTTGCTTTGAAAGACAATGGTCTTTTGCCCTATAATATATTTACAAGCTACTCCATGCAAGGCGCTTCTATTATAGAAATGGCATTACTATCCTTCGGTTTGGCCGATAGGATAAATATCCTTAAAAGAGAGAAGGAGGCATCGCAGGCCGAAGCGTTAAATATTGCTAAAGAGAACGAACGTATTATCCGCGAACAAAATGTGATATTAGAATTAAAAGTAAATGAGCGTACTCACGAATTACACGAGTCGCTTGAAGATCTTAAACAAACACAGTCCCAATTGGTCGAGTCAGAAAAAATGGCATCGCTGGGCCAATTAACCGCAGGCATAGCGCACGAAATAAACAACCCCATTAACTTTGTAACTTCAAACATAAACCCGTTAAAACGCGATGTAGAAATGATACTGGATGTGATAGCTACCATCGAAACGGTAAGTCAGTCTGATGCATCGGATGCTGAAAAACAACAAAAGATAGCTGATTATAAAGAGGAGATGGATTTTGATTACCTGGTGGTAGAGATAAAACACCTGATAAATGGGATCCATGAGGGGGCATCGCGTACAGCTGAGATTGTTAAGGGCCTAAAAATATTTTCGCGCCTGGATGAGGATGACCTGAAAAAAACAGATATTAACGAAGGTATCGAATCAACACTTATTATAGCTAATAACCTGTTAAATGGTTATGTAAAAGTTATTACAGAATACGGCGGGTTGCCTTTGGTTGAATGTTATGCAGGTAAGCTTAACCAGGTTTTCCTTAATATAATATCGAACGCAATTTATGCTGTTAATAAACGATTTGGCGATAGCCAGGGCGGCGAAATAAAGATCAGCACTACTAACGATGGCGATAATGTAATTATTACGATAGCCGATAACGGTACCGGTATGACCGAAGAAGCAACGAAAAAAGTGTACGAACCATTTTATACAACCAAAGAGGTTGGTGAGGGTACGGGCTTAGGGATGAGTATTGCCTATAACACTATTAAAAAGCATAACGGGCAAATATTGCTTAACTCTGTACTGGGCGAAGGCACCCGGTTTGTTTTAAAAATACCAATAGTACACACCGCACAAAAACTGAATAGCTAACGTAAACAAACTACGCTGTAAACTAAATAAACCTAATACGTTACTGCACCACAAACGCACAACAATGGCAGAGAAAATAAAAATACTGTATTTAGATGATGAGATGGATAATCTTACCGGTTTTAAAGCTACGCTAAGGCTTGATTACCAGGTATTCACTGCAGTAAATATACCGGGTGCCATGGAGCACCTGGAGAAACATCCTGATATAAGAGTAATATTTAGCGACCAGCGGATGCCCGGTAAAACCGGGGTGGAGTTTTTTGAAAGCATTCGCAGTACGCATCCACTACCAATGCGTATACTAATAACGGCTTATACTGATATCGACTCGGTAATCGACTCGATAAACAGGGGCAACATATTTAGGTTTGTTAAAAAGCCCTGGGTAGAGGCCGAGATAATTTCGGCTATAGAAGAGGCAAACAAATTTTACCAGGCCAACTCAATGCTGGCTATTAAAAACGAAGAACTGCAACGGGCCTATAGCGAGCTGGATAAGTTTGCTTATAGCGTAAGCCATGATATCCGCGGGCCATTATCAGGCATTTTGGGAGCTATAAATGTAGCACGCGATATGCATGACCTTGCCGAAATGAAGGAGATGCTTTTTTTAATGGAAAAATCATTAAAGAAACTGGATACCTATATCCTGAGCATGCATGATTATTACAGCCTGCAGCGCGGCGAATTACATATTGGCGATATCGACTTTAAAAAGATGATAGACGAGTTTAAAGACATTTATAAGGTTTTTTCTAATACAGCCAATATCGATTTTAAAGTAAATATAAACCAGCGCGAACCATTTAGAAGTGACACCATACCGCTTAAATTGATCTTGAATAACCTGCTATCTAACGCGTTTAAGTATCAAAATAAAAACACCGATGCCAAAATGGTGGAGTTAAATATTGAAGTGCACAAGGGTGTAGCCACTATACAGGTAGCGGACAGCGGCATCGGTATTTTAGGCAATCACCTGGGCGAGATATTTAACTTGTTTTACAGGGCAAGCTCGCAGGAAGCGGGCTCCGGCTTTGGATTATATAACGTAAAAAGCGCCTTGTTGAAGTTAAACGGGCAAATAGAAGTTAACTCGGTTTTAAATAAAGGCACAACTTTTAAAGTAACTATCCCTACCAAATAACCCCCGCATGGAATTATCATTCATTATTATTGATGATACCGAGCTGGATCATTTTATTGCCCGTAAAATGATAACTAATGCAAATAATGCATATAAAGTTCAAAGCTTTTTAGATGCGTCGCAGGCTTTAGACTATATCATGGCTGATGAGCATGAGGCCGGAATAAAGGTCATTCTTGTTTTTTTAGATATCTATATGCCTTTAATGAATGGTTTTGAGTTTGTGGAAGAATTTGAAAAACTGGATAAAGCTATACAGGATAAATATTACATTGTAGCGCTCACCTCGTCAATTGAAATATCTGATCTTAACCGTATCAGGTCATACACTGCGGTTAAAGAAAAAATAACAAAGCCGCTAATGGCCGAAGATGTCCGGACCCTTATAAACCGCATAGCAGCCAGGTTTAACCTAAAACTTAATTAAGCTTTCTACGATAATAGCTTTTGCCTCAACAAAAACTCCAGCTGATCATTTGAGGTGCCTAACTTATCATTCTCCTCTTTAAGTTTCAGCTTATCTAAATACGCTTCGTAAGCGCGCTCTATGGTCATATACAACTCTTCTTCGTTCCAGGGCTTGCTCAAATAATGGAATATTTTGCCCTTGTTAACTGCGTCGACAACTGCGCCCATATCGGCATAGCCGGTTAGCAATAATCTAATTGGGTCCGGAAACTGGGGGATTACTTTTTCTAAAAACTCTACACCGGTCATGCCCGGCATGCGTTGGTCGGTTATGATAATGTGTACGGGTTTTTCGTTTAATATTTTAAAGGCCTCGTCGCCACTTATGGCGGTATAAACCTGGTATTTTAAACGAAACGCCGCTTTAAAAGAAAACAAGTTGTTTTCTTCGTCATCAACGTAAAGGATGGTTATTTTTTTATCGGCCATGAGGGGAGTTGATATTTATATAACGTTTAAACTAATAAACTGCATTATTGCTAAAGTTTTTTAGACAAATAATAACGCAGTTTATTACAATTTAGATATAAATATCGAAAAAAAGCAAACCAACTTAGAATATAATTTTACCGGTTGCTGTTACAAGTGACGCTATACGAATGGCATCAAATATGCGTTCTTCGCTGGCTCCCAACTTTATAAGCGAATCTTCGTGAGCGTTAACGCACATTTCGCAACCATTTACTGCCGATATAGTCAAGCTCATTAATTCAAAAAATTCTTTGCCGGTAACCGGTTTCATCATTATCTGCATGCGGATGCGCGCCGGTATCTGTGTATATTTTTCTTTCTGCGTAAAATGCCTGAAACGGTAAAATATATTATTTGATGCCAGTAATGATGCACAAGCAGCAGCTTCGGCAATATCAGCAGCCGTTGCGCCTTGCTCTGTAGCGTATTGGGTGTAATAGTTGGTAAGCGGTAGGTTGTTGTTATTAACAGCCACGCTTAGTCCTAATAATGCACACTCTTTAGTGCTTAACTGCTCTGAGGTTAGTGTGCTGGTAAAGTTTAATTTCAAATCGCGTAAATAGCGCGACTCACCTTGTTCCAACAAAGTAAGGCTGGCGGTACGGTATGCAGTATCAACGCCAATACTTTGCAATAATTCGTTTATAGTTTCTGTGCTTTCGCTCATGATGGAAGTGTAATTATGGTAATAAAAAAATCCCCGTTTTATCGGGGATCTCTTAAGTTTAGGCCGTTAATGTTTCCTGGCCTTTTTCCCAGTTACATGGGCAAAGCTCGTCGGTTTGCAAACCATCTAATACACGTATTACTTCTTTAACGTTACGGCCAACGCTTAAATCGTTAACACACACCCAACGTACAATACCTGTAGGGTCGATGATAAAAGTAGCACGGTAAGCAATTTTTTCGGTAGGCTCCAATATGCCCAATTCTTCGGCTAATGATTTTGAAGTATCAGCTAGCATCGGGAATTTTAAATCGCGCAGATCATCATGATGGGTTCTCCAGGCAGCGTGTACAAATTCAGAATCAGTTGATGCGCCAATTAAACGGGTCTCGCGGTCGCGAAACTCGCCATAGTTTTTGTTAAACTCAGCAATCTCGGTTGGGCAAACAAACGTAAAATCCTTTGGCCACCAAAACATTACTGTCCAAACGTTATCGTCATTAACTAAATATTCAGAAGTTAATGTTTCAAATTCTTTTCCTTTTTCTAAACTTACTACGGCTGTTTTAGAGAATGCCGGGAATTTTTGTCCTATGGTAATCATGTATAATGTATGTTTTAATATTTTATGCAAATATACGCAATTTACAGGCGTGATATTATAGGAAGTTTAGATGAATTATAGTTTATGTCTATATATATTCGGCTTAATATAGCATTTGTAGATATATTTTTTGTGCCTTAAATACGTAATATAATCCACCCAAAAATATTGCTTGCTATTTTAAAAGCGACTGCCTATCTTAACGCAACCAATATTCCTAAAAATAAGCACGTTATGAAAACTCTTGCCCGCATTGCTGTTGCACTTGTATGTTGCGCCGTTATTTTTTTAGCCATGTCATGGCGGCCGTACGTTAAAGGAACGCGTTCTATAAAAGCTGCCGCACCATTAATGAATGGACGCTATTTATTTGTGGCGGCACCCGGCATTCGCGATTACCTGGGCTACGGCGGCCACGGCTTAATGGTATTTGATATTGATCATGGCCATAAGTTTGTAAAACGGATCACCTTAAATGGATTGCACCCTAAAAATGGCTTACCATCAAACGTTAAAGGTATAGGGGTAAGTTTGCCATTACGTAGTGTATATGTAACCACCCTTGAAGGCTTGCAGCGTATTGATATTGTAACCGGCAAATTGATCTGGGAAAAACCTATCCCGGGAGGGTGCGACCGCCTGTCAGTTTCACCGGATGGTAAAACCATGTACCTGCCATCGTTAGAGAGCCATTACTGGAACGTGATAGATTGCGAAACAGGCAATATTATAAAAAGATTGGATGATTTTAATGCATCGCACAATACTATCTACGCGTTATCTGGCAAACATGTTTATTTGGCCGATATCAAAAATACCGTAGTGAAAATTGCTGACACAAAAACAAATACAGTAACGGCACAGGTTGGGCCATTTGTAAATTTTGTGAGGCCGTTTACTATAAATGGCAAAGAGACCCGCATTTTTGTGAATTGTAATGATTTGCTTGGCTTTGAAGTTGGCGACCTTACAACCGGTAAAAAAATAGCACACAAAGAAGTTGAAGGCTGGACTACAGGCGTGGTTAGGCGGCACTCGTGCCCAAGCCATGGCATAGGCTTAACTCCCGATGAAAAAGAGATTTGGCTATGCGACGGATTTAACATGCGCATGCATATTTTTAGTGCTGTCGAGCCCTATCAGCAATTAACCACTATACCTTTACAGGATATGCCCGGCTGGATAACGTTTACAATTGATGGTAAATACGCCTACCCATCAAGCGG
>JACMRC010000139.1 GCA_014376655.1 Mucilaginibacter sp.
AACAAGACGAAGACGTATTAGATACCTGGTTCTCGTCATGGTTATGGCCCATATCTGTGTTTGATGGTTTTAAAGATCCGGATAATGCTGACATCAATTATTATTATCCAACAAACGACCTCGTTACAGCCCCTGAGATCTTGTTTTTCTGGGTTGCGCGTATGATAATGGCCGGGCACGAGTTTAGGGGACAGATCCCGTTTAAAAACGTTTATTTAACAGGTATCGTTCGCGATAAGCAGGGACGTAAAATGTCAAAATCATTAGGTAATTCGCCCGATCCGTTGGACCTTATTGAGAAATATGGAGCCGATGGTGTAAGGGTAGGTATGTTATTAAGCTCGCCTGCCGGTAACGATTTGATGTTTGATGAAAGTTACTGCTTACAGGGGCGTAATTTTTACAACAAGGTTTGGAACGCATTCCTGCTGGTAAAAGGCTGGGAGGTTGGCGATAGTTTACCAAACCCTAACGCGGTTGCAATTAATTGGTTTGATAGCCGGTTCAACCAGGCATTGATTGAGATCCAGGATGATTTTTCGCAATATCGTTTATCAGAAGCTTTAATGGCTACTTATAAACTGGTATGGGACGATTTCTGCGCGTGGTACCTTGAAATGATAAAGCCTGTTTACTTGCAGCCTATTGACAGGGATACGTACAATAAGACCATCGCTTTCTTCGAAAATATACTGAAGATACTGCATCCATTTATGCCTTTTATTACGGAAGAGCTATGGCATGACGAGCTTTTTGGAACACGCGGTACTCTTGATAGTTGTATCGTTGCCCAATTACCAACTAATGGGGAAATTAATTCCCGCATGTTAACGGACGTTGAAAGCGTAAAACAAATAATAACGCAGGTTAGAAATATTCGCAGTAGCAAAGGCATGTCGCCTAAAGAGGCTTTACCGCTTTCTGTTAAAGCAAACGCGGGGATCGATTATTTGTCATATAAAGCAATATTAACTAAGCTGGCAAACCTTAGCGAGTTAAATCTCGTAGCTGATAAAATAGCAGGCGTAAGCAGTTTTTTAGTATTAACTGATGAGTTTTACGTGCCTTTGAACGAGAATATTGATGTTGAGGCCGAAAAAGAAAGGCTGCAAAAAGAGAAAGATTATTTAATAGGATTTTTAAAGTCTGTTAATGCAAAGCTTACTAACGAACGCTTTATGAGTAACGCCAAGCCTGAGGTAATTGAGGCCGAGCAAAAGAAGCGAGCGGATGCAGAAGCAAAATTAAAGATCATTGAAGAAGGACTATCAGGATTGGCAAACTAATTGCATTAGTGTTGGTAAGCTATCTTTGAGATTCTAAATTAACGGTTAACTAATAAAAATCATTAATTTACAATTCCATTAGTTATAGCATCAATGCTAAACAATTGGTTATGAACAAGAACGTATCATTTTTTAACTTCTCGATCCGTAGGATACTATCAGATCATCTGTCAATTCTTGATAATGCCCGTTTGCGTTTATTATATTATGGCTTAGCGCTATCGTTTTGTACCCTGTTTGTATTGGTTGCAGATATACTGTATCAGCAACACCCTATACTTAGCTATACCACCGGTGCCCTGTTTGTAACTTCGGCCATCCTTTTTAAATTTCTTACTTATCAACCCAGGTGGACCCTCATATCACACCTCATACTAATAGTTGCTACACTGGTAAACATAGTTGATATTTATATAGCCATACAGGATGTAGATGTTGTTACCATTGAAATAATTATAATGATCCTGCTTTTTAGCTTTTATATGCTGGGGCAAAAGGCAGGGTTAATTTACTCCTTAATAAATATTGTACCAGTAGTCTTAATGTTGATCTTAAAGTATAATAACGATTACCTGATCGGCATAAAACCAGAAAGAGTAGACGATACCACCAAGATCATCAGCACGTTTGCTTGCTTTATATTGATCGCGTTCATCCACAGTCATTTTTATAACGCTTTTATTAAAACCATAAAAGAGCTTAAAGAAACCAGCGATAAACAAAGCGGTATTACTGCCGAGTTTGAAGAAGCGATGGAGAAGGCTCAAAAATCGTCAGAAGCAAAGTCAGAGTTTTTGTCCACCATGTCGCACGAGATAAGGACACCGCTTAATGCTGTAATAGGCATGAGCAATTTGCTTATAACCGGTAATCCAAGGCCTGATCAGCGCGAAAACCTGGAAGTGTTGAAGTTCTCGGCAGGTAACCTCTTATCAATTGTTAATGACGTGTTAGACTTTAACAAGATAGAATCGGGCAAGTTGGTTTTTGAAAATACTAAGTTTAACATAGTTGAACTGATGCAAAACATTTGCGGCGGCCAGATGATGACAGCACAGGCAAAGGGTGTATTGTTTAAGTTAGATGTAGATAGCTCATTAAGCCGTAAGGTGTTGTTTGGTGATCCTACCCGGATGACGCAGATAATATTTAACCTGGTAAGCAATGCCCTTAAATTTACCGCACAGGGCAGCATATCTGTTAAAGCTACTTGTATTGAAGACAGGCATAATAGGGTAACCGTAAACTTTTCTGTTAAAGATACCGGTATAGGTATTGAGCAAAATCGTTTAGATATAATTTTTGAACCTTTTATACAAGAATCTACCAGTACAACCCGCCAGTACGGTGGTACTGGCTTAGGTTTGGCTATTGTTAAACGTTTGCTGGAGTTACAAGGGTTAAAAATAAAAGTAAATAGCACACCGGGTGTTGGATCCGAGTTCTGGTTCAATATGGAGTTCCCGGTATCAACAGAAGTATATGAGCCGACTAATATACAATCGCAAACTATAACAGAGAATAGTGAATCATTAAGCGCCATACGTATGCTTATTGCCGAAGATAACCCGGTAAATGTTATGCTGATGAAGAAGTTGCTATCAAAATGGAACATTGTACCATCTATTGCCGAAAATGGTGAGCGCGCGGTTGAATTGGTGCAGTATGGTAATTTCGATATTATATTAATGGACCTGCAAATGCCTGTAATGAATGGGTTTGATGCTGCAATAGAAATACGCAAAATGCCTAACCCACAAAAATCAGGCATACCTATCATTGCGTTAACAGCATCTGCGCTGTTTGATATCAGGGAACGTGTACTAGAATCGGGAATGAATGATTATGTATCAAAACCATTTAAACCTAACGAGTTGTTCGAGAAGATCCAGAACCTGGTAAGTAAAACATCAACTACTAAGTTTAACTTTTCTGAAAACCCGGTAGTTCCTCAATAAACTGGTAATTGTTTTGCTCGAAGTTTATGCGGCAATAAAAATGCTGTAGGCCGTTGGTAACGGCTAATAACCCTATTTTATGTACGATGTTGTAACGTGCTATTTGGTCAAACACCTTCTGATCAATAGTTACCGATGGCGCTTTACACTCCACCAATAAAATTTTATCGCCTGCCTGGTTAAAAGCGATAATGTCTGATCGTTTTTGTTTGCCATGTAGTTTATGCCCACCCTCCAGCTTCAATAAACTTTTGGGGTATTGCTTGTGATTGATAAGGTATTGCACAAAATGCTGGCGCACCCATTCTTCGGGGGTGATGATGATGTTCCGCTTACGGATCTCGTCGAATAAACTTAGCTGCCCGTTCTCGTCGGTGATCTTGAAAGGATGAGGGGGTAAGTTTAAGGGCTGGAGCATTTATTTAAGTAAAAATTCAAAAGTAAAAATTCAAAAGCATTATTTGTGGACTAAATTGTATAAACCGCTTTGCCGTTTACTCACCTCCATAGGAGTCCTTTGGACCTGACATCGCTTCGCTTGTCATCCCTCTCTTCCGCAAGCGGAAAAGAGGGAAAAGGAAATAATACCCTCTTTCCGCCGAAGGCGAAGAGAGGGTCGCGCTCGAAGAGCCGCGGGGTGAGTCGACGGCGCGC
>JACMRC010000140.1 GCA_014376655.1 Mucilaginibacter sp.
AAATAGATCAGCTTAAAAATGAGCTAAAGCTTAAAGCGCTGTTAGCTGCAAGGAGCAAAGCAGGGTATTTGCTACAAGGGTTGGGCGAAAACCTGGGCCATGTGCTTAATATTACCGAAAGTGATAACAGCAATTACCCGCAACCAAGGCAGGTAATGTTTAAAAGTATGGCAGCAAACGATGTTAGGGGTGTACCTGCCGAATCAGACATCGACATAAAAAAAATAAAATTAAGCTTCCAAATAAACGCTGTGTTTGAAATAAAATAACACGGCATAAATTTAGAAAGCTAAAGCGCTGCGGTAAATAAGCCGTAGCGCTTTTATTTAGGTACGGTATAAGTAAATGTAAAGCTGTTATGGTTTGAATCATTAGCAGGTACAACGGGGCCTAATGCAGTGCCAACATATGTTAGGCTGGTTGTAAACGTAGCCGACGGGGTTGATATAGCCTTTACAGTAACGACATTACCCGGCTTAGGTACAAAAGTGTAATCTATACTTGTTACGTCATAATCATCTTTGGTAACAAAATCGTTGGTAGCAGGATCTGTCTCTGTTATATAATAATCAAATTTCTGGGCGCTGCTTATTTTTACAACAAATTCCTTTTTTGCGGGTGCTGTATCGGTAATTGTGCCATCATTTTTTTTGCATCCACAAAAGCAAACTAATACTAACAAAGACAGGTAGATGTTTTTCATTATAAAAGGGTTTATTTTTTAAGGTAATAACGCTAAGTTAAGTTAATTGGTATTTAAAATCAATCTTGGTTCATCATAAGCTATCATTTGCTCACGCTCTGCCATTGGTATTTGTACTGATTTATTGGCCTTGTAATCATAACAAATACAAACTGTTTTACCGGTGGTGCAAATCTCTTCGCCGGCAGCGGTTATTCTAACCAAAACGTGCATAACATCAAAGCTGCTGTTGCCAATACGTACCACACGTACATAACAGGCTATCTGGTCATGTAATGTAATCGGCTTTAAATAGTTTACTTCAGACCGGCCTACAATAACACCATTCTCGCTAAAATTCCAGTTAATGGCTTCTTTCCAATAGTTAAAACGGGCAATTTCAAAATAGGTTAAGTATATGGCATTGTTAACATGCCCCACCGCGTCTATATCAGAAAAACGGATAGGTATCGCCGTCTTAAACTTGTAATCTGCTAGTTTTTCAGTCATTAAGTGTCAATATGTCTGTTAATAATTGATTAAAGCGACAAATAGTCATTAAATACTACTCAAAAAGCCATTGGTATAGCTATTGATTAAGTGAATACGAAGTTAAACAAAAGAAAAAACTTAGGAGGATATAAAAATGACTTTAGTAAAATTTAACAGGGATCAAAAAAATAACATAGTAAATCCATTTTTTAACGACGTGTATTCAATATTGAATGATTCGTTTTTAAATGAAAAATTAGCAACCCGTACACCTGCGGTAAACATAGCTGAAAACGACAACCAGTTTGAGGTTGAATTGGCAGTACCGGGTTTAAGCAAAGAGGATATAAAAATAAGTTTAGACAAAAATGTATTAAGCGTTTCTGCTGATAAGAAAACTGAAACTACGGACGAAACAAAAAAATATACCAAACGCGAATACAGTTTTAACGCATTTTCAAGATCATTTACTTTACCTGAAAGCGCAGATCAATCAAAAATAGAAGCTGATTATACGGCCGGGATTTTGA
Organism: Mucilaginibacter sp.; assembly: GCA_014376655.1. GTDB lineage: Bacteria > Bacteroidota > Bacteroidia > Sphingobacteriales > Sphingobacteriaceae > Mucilaginibacter. The sequence goes on from JACMRC010000140.1 coordinate 1,705, forward strand.
AATTGACTATCGCTAAAAAAGAAGAAGCTAAATTTCAATCAAGAAAAATAGCTGTAAAATAATATTATCGGCAAACCCGAAAGACCGGAAGTGTGAATGATTAGTGCGAAAGTCCGGCTTTTGGATGCCGATATTGCGGGGAACCGTAAAGATAACTTTCATAAGTTAAGTTGGTTTTAGTTTGAGAGAAGGCCGCCCCTTAAAAGGCGGTCTTTTTTTTCGGATGTCCAATTCGAAATTGAACATCAGGAATCAGTTAATCCCTCATGTTAATGTACTGTAAGGGCTGGTCAAAATCCTCTTTACGGCAAAGGGCAATAACAGCTTGCAGGTCATCTATCTTTTTGGCTTGTACCCGCACCTGGTCGTCCATGATGCTGGCTTGTACCTTTAGGCCGCTATCTTTAATTTTCTTAACGATCTTCTTAGCAGCATCCTGATCAAGGCCTTGTTTGATCTTGATCTCTTTACGGATCATGTTGCCTGACGCTGCTATCTCCTTACCAAAGTCCATTGCCTTAGGGTCAAGCCCCTGTTTAACCATACGGCTGATTATAGCGTCCTGTATAGCTTTAACGCGCATATCATTCTCGGTAACTATGGTTACTACGTTGGTTTTCTTTTCGAGTTCTATGGTGCTTTTAGAATCGTTAAAATCATAACGGTTCAAAATTTCTTTCTTAGCGATGTTGATAACGTTGTCCAGTGTCTGGCCGTCAATCTTACTTACAATATCAAAAGTTGGCATGGTAAAGTGTTTATTATGTAATGCAAAATTAGTATTTATACAATCATAAAATCAAATAGTTAATTTTAATGTTAAAACAGGCAGATTAGTAATCTCTTAATATTAACTTAACAAATAAATAAGCAAATTTGCATACGGGGCTGCAAAGCACTAAACTTTATATGGATATTAAACGAATACCTTTAATTAACAGGGAAATAAGCTGGCTGTATTTTAATGAGCGCGTTTTGCAGGAAGCTGCGGATGCTACAGTACCCTTAATTGAACGGATAAGGTTTTTAGCCATATTTTCATCAAACCTTGATGAATTTTACAGGGTAAGGGTAGCTACCCTAAGCCGACTTGCCAACCTGAACGAAAAAGCAAAAGAGATATTAGGCTACAACCCCAAAAAGGTATTAAACCAAATAAAGAACATAGTAGTTAAGCAAGAGCGCAAGTTTAACGACCTGTACGAGAATATTATAGTTAAACAGCTTGCCGAAGAAAAGATCTTCCTGCTTAACGACAAGCAATTAAATGTGGCCCGCGGTACGTTTGTTAAAACGCACTTCCGCGAGAAGCTGTTGGCTACGTTGGTGCCTATAATGTTGGATAACACCACGGTATTGCCCGAACTGCGCGACCGTTCCATTTACTTCTTTGTAAAGCTTACTAAAGAAAAAAAGAAGACCTACGCACTGATTGAGATCCCCGATAATCTTTCAAGGTTCATCGTACTGCCCGAGACTAATAACCTAAAGTTTATTATTCTGTTGGATGATATCATAAGGTATAGTTTAGAAGATATCTTCTTCATTTTCGATCATGATAACATTGAGGCTTACTCCATCCAGCTTACCCGCGATGCAGAGCTTGATCTGGATAAAGAAGTAAGCGAGAAGTTCATCGACTCTCTTTCAAAGAGCTTGCAGAAGCGTAAGAAGGGCAAACCAATGCGCTTACTTTATGATTCGGAAATGCCACATGATATGTTAAAGTACCTGGTAACCAAAATGAACCTTCATGGCGAAAGCCTCATCCCTGGTAACCGCTACCATAACTTTAAAAACTTTATATCGTTCCCCAATGTGGGTACGGCCGAGCTGGAATACCCAAGATACCCCGCATTGCCTGTTGAGGGCCTGTCATTCGACAAAAGTTTGATGGCGATGATTGCCAAACAGGACTACCTGATAAATACGCCATATCAAACATACGACTACGTTATTCACTTTTTAAGAGAGGCGGCTATTGATCCGAAGGTAAAAGAGATCAGCATAGCAGTATATCGTTTGGCAGAGAACTCGCGCATTATGCACGCGTTGGTAAACGCTGCCAAGAACGGTAAAAAGGTAAACTGCCTGGTTGAGCTGCGTGCCCGGTTTGACGAGCAAAATAACATAACCTGGAGCCGCCGTTTAGAAGAAGAGGGTGTAAATGTAATATATGGTATTGATGGCTACAAGGTGCATTCTAAAATATGCCTGGTAAGGCGTATCGAGAAAGAGAAGGATGCTTATTATGCCTGCCTGTCAACCGGTAATTATAACGAGAAGACGGCGCGTATGTACGCCGATCACACATTGTTAACCGCCAACAAAAAAATTACCGGCGACCTGGTTAGCGTGTTCAAGGCCATTAACAAAGGCATATTACCAAAAGGTTTAAAGCATTTAATTGTATCGCCAATTGATTCACGCCCTTCCATCACCAGGTTGATAGATAACGAAATAAAGAATGCCAAAGCCAAAAAACCGGCTTATATGATTCTGAAAATGAATAGCCTGGCCGACGAGCAATTGATTACCAAGCTATACCAGGCAAGTAGCGCAGGGGTTAAAATACAATTGATTGTTAGGGGTATGTGCTGCCTTGTACCGGGTATGAAGGGCTTTAGCGAGAATATTGAGGTTATAAGTATTGTAGATAAATACCTTGAACACGCACGTGTACATATTTACTGCAACGGGGGCGATGAGTTATTTTACTTAACATCGGCCGATTTTATGACCCGTAATATTGATACCCGTGTTGAGGTTGGTTTCCCGATATATGATAAGAACATCAAAAAAGAGATTCGCGACATTATTGATATCCAACTGAATGACAACACCAAATCGCGCGAGATAAACATTCAAAACAATAATAAATACCATAAAACAAAATCGGCCTTACCGGTAAGGTCGCAGATAGATATTTACAACTACTTAAAGAATAAAACAAATTGAGATACGGGGCAATAGATATAGGATCGAACGCGGTAAGGTTGCTTATTGCTGATATAAAAGAAAATGATGGGACGGTGTCTTTTAAAAAAAATACACTTATCCGTGTCCCTGTTAGGTTGGGCGATGACGCGTTTTTAAATCACTATATTTCTGATAAAAAAGCTAACGATCTGGTAAAGACCATGCAGGCTTTTCGTAACCTGATGGACGTTTATAAAGTTGGCGAATATATGGCCTGTGCCACATCAGCCATGCGCGAAGCTAAAAACGGTGCCGACGTTGTTAAACAAATTAAAGAGCAAGCCGACATTAATATAGATATAGTACACGGCCAGGTTGAAGCCAAAATTATCTACGCCAGCCACGCCGAGCAAAATATAGACAAAAGCAAAAACTATCTTTACATTGATGTAGGCGGTGGTAGTACCGAACTTTCGTTGTTCTCGGTTGGCGAATTGGTTGCCTCTAAATCATTCAACATTGGTACTATCCGGATCCTGGACAACCAGGATACCGAAGAGTCGTGGAGTAACATGCGCGAGTTTATCCGCGAACATACCCGCCACTTTAAAGGCCTGCTTGGAATAGGCACCGGTGGTAATATCAACAAACTTTACAGGCTATCCGAAGAAAAGAATAATTCGCCAATGCCCTTTAGTAAGCTTAAATCGCTTTATGATTACCTTGATTCTTTCTCGTTAAAGGATAGAATTAATGTGTTAGGATTGAACCAGGATAGGGCAGACGTTATCATCCCGGCTTGCGAAATTTACCTGTCGGTAATGAAGTGGGCAGGCATAAAAAACATCTATGTACCCACAGTTGGTATGGTTGATGGTATCATCCAAACCCTGATAGATGAAAATTATGTGAAAACTGCGTTAAAATAATTTCAATTAATTGTTTAATTATTAAAAAAGTGTTATTACATTTGTGATGCCCTCTCAAAGGGCATGTTTTTCATAGGTAGATGTAGGGTCGGGTACTTGTATTCGACCCTTTTTTGTGCCCATAACTTTCTTACCTTTGATTTGTTAACTATAATCATGAAGAAAAAAATAGTAATTGCTATTACCGGTGCCAGCGGCGCCATATATGCTAAGTTATTGTTAGATAGACTACAGCACTTGAATAGTCAAGTTGAAGAGGTTGCTGTTGTGATGTCTGACAACGCAAAACAGGTATGGAAATTTGAGCTGGATAACGAAGATTATACAAAATCATCGTTTAAATTTTACGCCAAAACTGATTTTATGGCACCCTTTGCATCAGGTTCTGCAAAGTTTGATACCATGGTGATTATTCCCTGTTCTATGGGTACGCTGGGCCGAATAGCGGGCGGAATATCAGACGACCTGGTAACCCGCGCCGCCGATGTTATCCTAAAAGAGCGCCGCAAATTGATATTAGTAGCCCGCGATACGCCATTTAATTTGATCCATATTCGCAATATGGCCACAGTTACCGAAGCTGGTGGGATTATCTGCCCAGCGGTGCCATCGTACTACAATAAACCA
>JACMRC010000141.1 GCA_014376655.1 Mucilaginibacter sp.
AAACGGAAGTGCATCACATCCCCATCCACAACCACATAAGTTTTGCCTTCAACGCCTAACTTACCGGCTTCTTTAATGGCAGCTTCTGATCCGTTGTATTTTACAAAGTCGTCATACTTAATAACCTCTGCACGGATAAATCCTTTCTCAAAATCCGTATGGATAACACCTGCGGCTTGTGGCGCGGTAAAGCCCTGGGTGATGGTCCAGGCACGAACTTCCTGCACACCGGCAGTGAAGTAGGTGGCCAGGTTAAGTAGCTTGTAAGCAGCCTTAATTAACTTGTTAACGCCCGACTCGGTAAGGCCCATATCGTTCAAAAACATCTCGCGTTCTTCGAATGATTCCAGTTCGGCAATCTCGGCTTCTATCTGTGCTGATATGATCAGTACGCCAGCGCCTTCGGCATCCGCCACTGCTTTTACCTTATCAACATAAGCGTTGCCTGTGTTTACAGAACCTTCGTCAACATTACAAATGTATAGTACGGGTTTAGCGGTTAGCAACCATAAGTCGGCAATATATTCTTTATCTTCTTCTTCAACAGGAGCAGTGCGTGCCGATAGGCCTTTTAGCAAATGTTCTTTATAAACGGTAAGCACATCAAAGGTTTTCTTAGCCTCTTTGTCGCCACCGGTTTTAGCCATTTTTTCAACTTTTTGGATCTTCTTTTCTATACTATCAAGATCCTTCAATTGTAGCTCGGTATCAATGATCTCTTTATCGCGGATAGGGTCAACACTACCATCAACATGTATAACATTATCATTATCAAAGCAACGCAATACGTGTAATATAGCGTTGGTAGCGCGAATGTTTCCCAGGAATTGGTTACCCAAGCCTTCGCCTTTGCTGGCACCTTTTACAAGGCCGGCAATGTCAACAATCTCAATTGTGTTTGGGACGATAGCTTTTGGTTGTACTATTTCAGTCAATTTCACCAGGCGCTCATCAGGCACCGTTATTACGCCCACATTTGGCTCGATAGTGCAAAACGGAAAGTTAGCCGCCTGCGCCTTAGCGTTTGATAAGCAATTAAAAAGAGTTGATTTACCCACGTTTGGTAAACCTACTATACCACATTGTAAAGCCATAATTTTATTTAGTTCATGGTTAATGGTTGATAGATAATGGTGGCATTTTGCCATCAACTACGATCTATCAACCATCAACAAATTTTGCGCAAAGATAACAGAAAATACTGCCTTATAATTTGAAAAAATAAACGACTTTTGCACCAGTTAATCAGAAACGGCAAACCAATGTAAAAACAGGCGACTCTATGGAAGAAATGGTTGAACAAATAGAATTGTTGCTTGAACAAGAAGATACGCAGCAACTACAGGATTACCTTAACAACCTTAACATATCTGATGTTGAAGAACTGATAGATGAGCTTCCGCAGCATGGCCCCCGTTTTATTGAGACACTATCGCTTAACCGCGCTGTAAACGTATTCCGCATCCTTGATTTCCCTACGCAGGAGCGGATCATTAAAAAACTTCCGGGTAAAAAAATTGCAGAGATCATAACCGAGCTACCGCCGGATGACCGTACCGCTTTCTTTGCCGAATTGCATGGCGATGCCGTAAAAGCCCTGATATTACATCTATCGCCCGCCGACAGGAAGGAAGCCTTATCCCTTTTAGGTTATAAAGAAGATAGCGTGGGCCGTTTAATGACGCCCGATTATATAGCTGTTAAAAAAAGCTGGGACGTTAACCGCGTGCTGGCCCATATTCGCCAGTTTGGTAAAAACTCAGAGACTATTGATGTTATTTATGTGCTTGGTGATAAGGGGGTTTTATTGGATGATATCCGGATCCGCGAGATCTTACTGGTTGACCCCGATACCAAAATAAGCCAGCTAATGGATGGCAGGCTCATCGCCCTAAAAGCAACTGATCCGCAGGAAGAGGCTATCAATATATTCAGGATGAATAACCGTACCGCGTTGCCGGTTACCGATGATGAAAATATACTTTTGGGTATTGTTACGGTGGATGATATCCTTTGGATAGCAAATGAAGAGTACACAGAAGATATTCAAAAAATTGGTGGTACCGAGGCATTAGATGAGCCTTACCTGGACATCAACTTGTTTAAGCTGGTAAGAAAGCGTGTAGGTTGGTTGATAGTTTTATTCTTAGGCGAAATGCTGACCGCCACTGCCATGGGGTATTTTGGCGATGAAATAGGCTTGGTTGTTGCATTGGCTTTCTTTTTACCGCTGATCATATCAAGCGGGGGTAATAGCGGCTCGCAGGCATCAACATTAATTATACAGGCCATGGCATTGGGCGAAGTTACGGTTGCCGATTGGTGGCGCGTTATGCGCCGCGAATTATTGTCGGGACTAATGCTGGGTATAATTTTAGGGATCATAGGTTTCGTTCGAATAAGCGCATGGAGCATGTTTAGCACTGTTTACGGGCCGCATTGGCTGCTTATAGCATTTACCGTAGGTTTTGCATTAATTGGCGTAGTACTTTGGGGATCATTAGCCGGTTCTATGCTGCCCCTGGTGTTAAAAAAGCTGGGTGCCGACCCGGCAACATCATCCGCGCCGTTTGTGGCTACCCTGGTAGATGTAACCGGGTTGATCATTTATTTCAGTATCGCATCAATCATTATGCATGATATTTTGCACCCCGTTGTACATCATGTCGCTTTGGTGCATGGGCTCAAGCCTTAATTTTAGCAGTTACTATTGTTTTGGTTTAAATAGTTTATATCTTTAGTAAACTTAAATCTAAAACAATGGAAGAAACAAACGATCCAATTATCCCCACAGAATCACAAGGACTATTATTATTACCTGAGGCTCAGGATTTTTTGCTGGAATCGGGAAAATGGGCCCGGTTTTTAGGAATTGTAGGCTATATTATGGCGGGTTTAGCTGTACTGGCCGGGGTGTTTTTTGCAGCGGTAATGTCTGCTGTATCGCATATTCCAACCGCAACGCCAATGCCTAAATTTTTAAGTAGTTCATTTGGGTTTATTTATATAATACTGGGTGTTTTTCATTTTTTTATAGCCAGGTATTTGCACCAGTTTGGTACACGGATAAAAGATGGTATAAGTTATGGCGATGCTGAAGTTGTTAGTACTGCATTAGGAAGGTTAAAATCGCTGTTTAAATTGGCGGGTATAACAACCATTGTTATAATATCGCTCTATGTATTAGTTTTTATAGGCGTAATAATAGCCGCGGTGATTGGTATTTCAATGGTTAGGCCATCATAATATGGTTATAAAGTAAAAAACACCTGCCAGGTGGCGGGTGTTTTTTACTTAGGTTTATAATAAGTTTTAGTTTGGTTTTGCTTATAAATTATCAAACGAAAAATCGTCGTCTGTGCTGGCTTTTACTGTTTCTGTAGTTTCGCTAAACTCGTAACGTTTTTCAACAACTTCCTGGTTTTCTTTGATGTAGTCAATAGTTCCGTTAAGGCCTTCAACAAATTTCTCAAAATCTTCTTTGTATAAAAATATTTTGTGTTTAATAAAAACGCCGTCCTCTAATCTCTTTTTGCTTTCTGTTATGGTAACATAGTAATCGTTTGATCGTGTTGCCTTTACATCAAAAAAATAAGTCCTTTTTCCCGCTCTGACTTTCTTTGAAAAAACCTCTTCGCGCTCTCTATTGTCAAAATCTCCCATGCTTTGTGTTTTGTAGTTTAGTTTTCTTAGGCATAAATATAAATAATTTTTCAAAGCACAAGTATTAAAACAAAATATTATTGCCTTTTTTTAATAATTTATATATAAAAATTGCAAATATTTTAATTGGGATTATGCTTCCTGTTCTTCAAGTAACTGTTTTTCATACAGTTCAAAGTAAGTAGTTTTCTGCTGCATCAGCTGTTGGTGGGTGCCTTGCTCAATAATTTCGCCGTTTTCCAGTACCAATATTTTGTCGGCATTTTTTATGGTTGATATGCGGTGCGCAATAATTATATTTGTTTTACCCTGCATAATATGTCCCAGGTTTTGCAATATTTCTTCTTCGGTACGGGTATCAACAGCCGACAGGCAATCATCAAAAACCAATATCTGCGGATGCTTAACAATGGCCCGTGCTATGGATACCCGCTGCTTTTGCCCGCCCGATAAGGTTACGCCACGCTCGCCAATTAAGGTCTCAAAACCTTTGTCCAATTCCATTATATTTTTATAAACGGCGGCATCTTTAGCGGCCTGCTCAACCACCGGCATATTTAATACATCGGCGCTAAAGGCAATATTATTTGCGATGGTGTCCGAAAATAAAAATACTTCCTGTGGCACAACGCCTATTTGTGCGCGGTAACCTTCCAGGTTTAACTGTGTTACAGGTTGATTATCTATCAATATCTCGCCGCCGGTAGTATCATACATCCGCAGCAATAAATTGGCAATGGTTGATTTACCCGAGCCAGTGCGCCCTATTATAGCCACCATCTCGCCGGGGTTGGCGGTGAACGATACATTGTTTAAAGCTTGTATACCTGTATCGGGGTAGATGAATGATACGTTTTTAAATTCGATAAGTCCGTTGATGGTCCGTTTAGGCGCATCAGGCGATATGATCTCCGGCTTAGTATCTAAAAATTCATTAATACGTTTCTGCGAAGCCGCCGCGCGTTGTATAATCGAGGTTACCCAACCCAAAGCCATCACCGGGAAGGTAAGCAGGTTAAGATATACTAAAAATTCGGCAATATTGCCCGGGGTAATGGTACCCTTCATTACCTCCATGCCGCCAATAAATATGGTGATAATATTACTCAAGCCAACCAGTAACATCATTAGTGGGTAAAACAAAGCCTGCACCTTAACCAAGCCCATCGAATG
>JACMRC010000142.1 GCA_014376655.1 Mucilaginibacter sp.
CCGACCTTAATTTTTGGCGAATCTCTTTATCAAAGATCTTCAACTCCAGCGGGCGCGATATAACTATACCTATCATTATCGCTAATAGTATACGTGGCGATGCCTGTAGTATTTGCTGATTGGTTGTACCTTCTTTATTTATACTGGATACTATGTAACGGTCCATATTAAAAATGGCCGTGCCCCATAGCAATCCAAACAGGATAGCAAAGCCCACCGCATAAGCATCGCCGTTAAAAACAAAATACATGGCGTAACCGCCGGATAATGATGCAAACAGCGCGGTAAAAAATATGGTTGCGCCAATACCTACATACTTATTATGTTCAATAGGATACTTTTTCAAAGTATCAACGTGCGCGCCCGAACAGAACCAAAAAAACCGGGTAACTTTATCCATCTATTATACTCTAATTGTTGTAAACATATATGAAACGCACTTAGCCACCGATTGTTACAAAATAACGACGCATTTATTATGCATAACAACTACATTTGATCTGTTAAAACAATATTTATAACCATGCAAGAAATAACCGTACAGGAACTTAAAGAAAAATTAGATAGCGGCGAAGACTTCCAACTAATTGACGTAAGGGAGGATTTTGAATACGAAACATCAAACATTGGCGGCTTGCTGATACCTTTAGGCGGCATTGTAATTGAAGCTGACAAAGTAAGCAAGGACAAACCGGTTGTGGTAATGTGCCGCAGTGGTAAACGCAGCGCGGCAGCTATTATGCAGTTAGAGCAATTGGGTTATACCAACCTATCAAACCTTAAAGGCGGTATATTGGCCTGGGCTGCAGAGATTGATCCTGATATTTCTGTGTATTAAGCCATGAGGAATAAAATTTTTCTGAGCACTTTATATAACCTGTGCATTTTTGGGTGCATTATATTGGGTTGGACGGGAATTACCGATAAGCAGTATGTATATATTGCGGCAGCAGCGTTTGGCCTGGTAATATTTGTTGTGCTTAAAATAAAATTGCTTAAAGACGTACGCAACACGCTTAAACCTTAAACTCATAAAAATATGGTCATTTTAATTCTTGGTGTTATTGTACTTGTAGTAGGTACGGTACTTAAACGCTCGCCCGAACCACAAAACCGGTTTGGTGGCACAGTTACTATTGTTGGCCTTGTTATATTGGCACTCGGTGTATTATCATCCACCTTTAAAATTATTGAGCCTGGTAAAGTTGGTGTGCAAACCCTTTTTGGCAAGGTACAGGACAATTACCTGGAAAGCGGCCTGCACATGATCAACCCACTGGTTGACGTTGTTACCTTTAGCATCCAGACTGAAAATTACACAATGAGCGCCAAAAGCAACGAAGGACCGGTTGAGGGTGATGATGCTATCCGCGTATTGTCTTCGGACGGATTAGAGGTTACTATCGACCTTTCGGTACTATACAAAGTAAACCCTGCAAAAGCATCTTTTATTTTACAAAATATTGGTAATGATTATGTAGATAAGATTGTTCGCCCGGTTACCCGTACCGCTGTGCGCGATAACGCCGTTAGTTATGCGGCGGTTGATTTATATTCAACCAAGCGCCAGGAATTCCAGTTTAAAATTAATAAAACCATCAGCGATAATTTTGCCAAAAACGGCTTGGAAGTACAACAGATCCTAGTTAGAAACATCACCTTACCGGCAACCGTGCGTGCAAGTATAGAATCAAAGATTCAGGCCGAGCAAGAATCGCAGAAAATGCAGTTTGTGTTAGCCAAGGCTCGCCAGGAAGCCGATGTTAAGCGCGTTGAAGCGCAGGGTATAGCCGATTATCAAAAGATTCTGTCAACCGGCTTATCAGACAAGCAATTACAATACGAATCTATCCGCGCGCAAAAGGATATCGCCCTATCACCAAATACCAAGATCATAATTATGGGTGGCAAAGGTGGTAACCCTATTATGTTGAGCGATAAGTAAGTTATTAGCACGAATTTTTCGAATTAAGGCGAATTTCACGAATTAAATCAGGCGTTTCAAGACTTACGAAGTTTTAAAAACTTCGTAAGTCTTGAAACTATACCAACATTTTCCTCTCTAAAGTCCTCTGTTATAGTTAAAACCCATATATTTACTATAACCTTTTATAAACTCCCTTTTCATGAAAGCATTGCTTTACGCTTGTTTGCTGTTTGTGCCGATAGTAACTTTTGGCCAGGCCCCTGTTGAACATTACCCGGTCGACCCGGCATCTGTCGCACAGGCCGGTGTGCCTAAAGGCGAGGTACTTAAATTCACCCTGCCAAACTCAAAAATTTTCCTGGGGCAGATGCACGAGTATTGGGTTTATATCCCCGTGCAATACGACGGCACCAAACCGGCCTGCGTTTACATAAACCAGGATGGCATTCAAAATAAAACTCCTACTGTTTTTGATAACCTGATAAACAGTAAAGAGATGCCGGTTACTATTGGCGTATTTGTTTCCCCGGGGCGGATAGTGGCGGCGGACCAAAAAACAGCTCTCGACCGCTATAATCGCAGTTTTGAGTACGACGGCTTGGGCGATGCCTTTGCACGCTTTATATTACAAGAGTTACTGCCCGACGTAGAAAAACAAAAAGCTACCAACGGTCGCGCTATCCACCTGCTAAAAACAGGTAACGACCGTGCCATTGGCGGCAACAGCAGCGGTGCAATTGCAGCATTTACCGCAGCCTGGGAAAAACCGGGCGAGTTTGCACGGGTATTTTCCGGCATCGGCACTTATGTGGGTTTACGGGGTGGCGAGCGTTATTCGTCGTTGATTCGAAAATATGAGCCAAGGGCCATGCGGGTTTTCTTACAGGATGGCAGCAATGACCAAAATAGCTATCCCGGCGATTGGTTCTTTGCCAACCAAATGATGGAGCGGTCTTTACAATTTGCAGGTACAGATGTTCAGCATGCCTGGGGCGAGGGCAACCATAACGGCAAACAGGCCGAGGCGGTGTTTCCGGCTGCTATGCGCTGGTTATGGAAGGACTATCCAAAACCCATTACTACAGGCGAAAGTAAAAATGTAATGCTGCATGATATTGTCATCCCCAACGAAGGTTGGGAGCTGGTGGGCCAGGGTTATGGCTTTAGCGAAGGCATTATAGCTAATGCTGCCGGCGAGGTTTATTTCCAGGATATTCCCAATTCTAAAACTTATAAGATAGGCTTGGATGGCAAGGTCACTGATTTGAAAATAGATGCTAAAAAAGCAAGCGGCACCAGCTTTGATGATAAAGGAACGCGTTACACTGTGGCGACAGGAACTAACCAAATTTTAAGCTATGATGCCAAGGGCAAAGAAAAAGTAGTTGCCGATGGCATTGCCGGAAATGATATCGCAGTAGCAAAAAATGGCAATATGTACGTTACCGCGCCGGATGGCACAGACAAACCCAGCAAAATATATTTAATAAAACCCGATGGTAAAAAGGTAGTGGTTGATGAGGGGCTAAAGTTTGCAAATGGTTTAACACTAACGCCTGACCAAACGCAATTGTATGTTTCTGAAAGCGCGTCGCACTTTGTTCACCTGTTCTCCATAAAAGAGGATGGAACATTAGCCAACAAACAACGTTACGATTGGCTTTACACCCCCGATAACGGCGATTTTGCCTGGGCGGACGGCCTTAAAGTTGATACCGCCGGCCGACTGTACGTGGCCACCTCTTTAGGCATACAGGTTGCGGACCAGGCCGGGCGTGTAAATATTATTTTCCCGGTGCCCTCGGGCCAACCTGCTAACCTTTGCTTTGGCGGCAGCAATTTTGATATAATGTATGTTACCTGTAAGGATAAAGTGTACCGCCGCAAATTTAAAACGCGTGGCATAAATACATTTGAGGTGCCATATAAGCCGATGAAGCCAAGGTTGTAAATAAAAAAAATGACAAGCACGGTCAATTACTGTATTCTTTGATAATCATCGCGGGCACGGTTTGGGTCGAAATGTACACCGGGTGTTAACCAGTAAAGCAACACCACCCTGGAGTACCTGAAGTTAAACGGTGAAAGTATAACCGATACACCTAACAGCGCACCTACATATATCCACGGGTTACGGGTGCCGGTAAGTATGTATAATGCCACAGCAAGCGTTACCATTTGGGCAATGTTAAAGGCATAGCTTACAAACATGGCTACATAAAAATAGCCCGGCTCAATCTCGAACGTATAGCCGCAATGACTACATTGCTCGTTCATTTTTTGTGACGAAAAGCCGTACATGCTGTTGGCAAACATATCGCCGCGACGGCATTTAGGGCATTTACATTGTATGGCGGCTGTTAGTTGAGATGGCGTTTCCATTGTGCGGATATTTAATGTTGAACTATTCATGGGTGTTTGTTGTTTTTCTAAATTCTTCGGGAGTTTGCCCAACCTGCTTCTTAAAAAACTTGGTGAAGTAAGAATTATCGGCAAAGTTTAGCTGGTTGGCTATTTCCTGTACGGTTAGGTCGTTGTTTATTAAAAGGCGCTTGGCTTCTAAAGCAATCCGGTTACGGATAACTTCGCCGGCCGGTATGCCTAAAACATCATTACATAGTGCGTTTAAATGGTTTGGGGTGATGTATAGCAACTCGGCATATTCTTTCGGCAACTTAATACTGGTGTAATTTTTCTCTATCAGTTTTTGAAAGCTGCGCAGTAAGGTGTAATTGTAGGATGGGATGGTTTTATTTACCGTATTCAATCCAAGGCGCGCAATGCTGATAAATAACTGTAGCATCATAGACCGCACCATATCCATTTGCAAAGGTTTTGGCTCTTCCGTTTCATGGATCAGATCTTCAAACAGTTGAATAACCTTGCCCTGCACTTCGACAGGCACATCAATAACCGCGTCATTAACAATCCCGGTAAAAAATGGAAACTCCTCCAGATAATTGGCCTTCAACAAAAACGACTGGAAGAAGGGCTCTGAGAAATTAATTATATAACCGTCAACTTCGCCTTTAAAGGCCCAGTTGTGTACCTGTCCCGGGATCATAAAATATACCTGGTTGGGTGTTACCGGTACTTGCTGAAAGTCGATAGTTTGCGAGCCGCCGCCTTTGGCAAAATAAACCAAATGATAAAACGAGTGCTTATGCGCCAAATGCAAATTGCGATGGCTTTTTAAATAAGGCGCAAACCGCTCTATCAAAATATCCTCGCGCTTTTGGGTAAGGCTGCAAATATCATAAATGGGTATGCCCGTTTTCATACACCAAAGATAAGTGGTAAATACCGTCTTTAATGGTATAGTTTAGCGCTTGTATGGTGTTATTTACTGATTATTGGATTTTGAATAAGAAAAAACAAATTAACCGGTAATGCTATTGTAGTAGTCCAACATAACAGCAACTATGTCAAAACTTTCTATCCGTATAAAAGCGTTTAACGCCCCTCTGCTACCCGAGATGGTGCAGCTAAAGTATGAGGCTATGGCCGATAATGCTTTCCGCTTTTACCGCGCTACCTGCCACCTGTTTTATGAGGACCTGGCTACGGTTACAAGCATCCCGCTGTCGCCACTGGCCTGGATTTGCGGCGACCTGCACTTGGAGAACTTCGGCAGCTACAAGGGTGATAACAAACTGGTGTACTTCGATCTTAACGACTTCGACGAAAGCGTACTGGCCCCGGCAAGCTACGAGCTGATGCGCCTGCTATGCAGCATCTTCATAGCTTTTGACACCCTCGGGATTGAACCCATTAAAGCCATGAAGATGGCGCAACTGTTCCTGAAAACATATTCGGCCACGCTGGCTAAAGGCAAGGCTATAAGCATTGAGCCGCGCACAGCCCGGGGTATAGTCTGCAACTTTTTGACCGCCGCCCAAAACAGCAGCTATAAGGATATCATTAAAAAGCGCACCGTTAGCAAGAAGAACAAGCTGATACTATCGATAGATGGCGAGCGGCACTTTAAGGTAGACAAGAAGCTAAAGCAAGAACTAAAGGCCCACATAAACGATTGGATAGCCACCAGCAGCGATGGCCCGTATAACTATAGGGTTAAAAGCATTGTGTTCAGGCTGGCGGGCACGGGCAGCCTGGGGCTGAAGCGGTACCTGTTCCTGCTTAAAAGCACCAACACTAAAGACAGGTACCTGTTTGTGGATATGAAGCAAAGCAGGCCATCGTCGTTACTACCCTATATCAAAGTACAACAGTTGGACTGGCCCACTGAATCGCAGCGCATTATAACGGTACAACAACGAATGCAGAATGTATCGGCAGCGTTGTTAAGCACCACCGTTTTTAGGGAGGAGGCTTACGTGATACAGGAGTTGCAACCGGTTAAAGACACCTTAAAGTTCAAGTTTATTAAAGACGATTACCGCGATATGTACCAGGTGATTGATGATATGGGGGCGCTGACGGCGTCGGCACAGTTACGCAGCGGGGGTATACAGGGTTCGGCAATTATTGATGAGCTGATGGCCTTTGGCCAGGACCAAAGCTGGCAGGAGCACCTGATAAAGTATGCTAAGAAATACGCAGGCACGGTTAAAAGCTATTACAAGCAGTATATGGACGACTATAAGAGCGGCGTATTTAAAGTTGAAGAACCAGAGAACTAAAACCCATAACACCTGTTAGTTAATAAAAACATATCCTATGAAAAATCCATTCGAAAAAGAAAATCATACCAACCTGATAGCCGGCGTTATCATTGGCACGGCTGCCGCTGGCGTAGCGGCTTATTTAATGTACTCGGGCAAAGGCGCTGTTATTCGCGACGAGATCTGTAGCAGTTTCGACCGGATCCGCAACACCCTAATGGGCGCACCAGAACAGGAAGAGGAAGACCACCACCTCGACTATCTGCAAAAGCCACACAAGGCCCCCAAGACAGATCGCGAAGCGTTGCTTAAGCACCAAGTATTAGAGCATGGCGATGCTGACCCATCGGCAGCTTAATATACCATAAACAACAAACGCCCGGCTAGTCAGTCGGGCGTTTGTTGTTTGATGATGTGACGGGTAATTAAGACAGTCGCTCCTGTAGTTTGTTGGACAGATGGTCTACCGCTTGCGCCGCGTAATCCTTAGCTTTGTCCATAAATTCGGGCGACCTGTCGGTTAAGTCATCCATTAAAGATGTACCATCTTCTCTTTTCTTTGTAAGCTGATTGATGCCGAAGGCTACAGCTGCTCCTAATATTGCGTATTTTAATAAGCCCATGATATTTTGATTTTAAGATAAACAGCAACTATAGTGCCATGGGTTAGTTTAGGTGTTAAAGACCTATCTTTAGGCGATCAAACAACCTATGAAAAAGTCTGCCTGTCTATTTGTCTTATTATTAACCCTTGTAACTGTTACGGCGCAAGTACCTGATAAAAGTTGGTGGACCTTCTCTTATGCCGAGAAATCAACCGGGAACAGTTTATTAGATCTCCGCTATCTTAACGAACACTTTGCCGGCGAGAACGGCTTTATCCGCTTAAGTACCGATGGTAATTCGTTTGCTAATGGCAAGGGTAAAGAGGTAAGGTTTTGGGCGTGTAATGGCGGCAGTTTAGCTAAAGACTTTAATGTTAAGAAATTGGATAGCCTTGCCCGTTTCCTTGCTAAGATGGGCGTTAACCTTATCCGGTATCATGGGGCCATTAATCCTAAACGTCAGAACACTAAGATCACCGATGTAGATACTACCGAGGCGCGCAATATTTGGCGATGTGTTGCCGCCATGAAGAAGCAGGGCATCTACACCGTTATCTCGCCGTTTTGGCCTGCCAACGGGCACATGGGTGGCTGGATCCCTGCCGAATGGGGTATTGATGGCTACTCGGGAAAGGACGATATGTGGGAAGTGCTGTATTTTAATGATAAAATGAAAGAGGGTTATAAGGCTTGGGTAAAATACTTATACACCACACCTAACCCATATACCAAAGTAGCTTTGAGGGATGAACCTGCCGTAGCCATTATACAGGTAGAGAATGAAGATTCGCCGTTTTTCTGGACCATGAGCGCAATTAAACCCGCACTGGCTAAAATGGTAGGCGTGCAGTTTTCGAATTGGCTGAGGGCCAAATACGGGCCATCTGATGACATTAAAGACACCATGACACTGGTGCCCATTTATGAATTTACAATCCCTCCGCGTGCCAACGTAAAAAATCGCCTGCACGACCAGGTAGAATTTTATGCAGAAAGTCAACGTGCCTTTTATGACGACATGGTACATTACTACCGCGATGTATTGGGTTGCAAGCAACTAATTAACGGCAATAACTGGCGCACCGCATCGCAAAGCCGGTTGCTTGATTTGGAGCGTTGGACCAATAGTGGCGCCGATGTCATCGCGGTAAACAAGTATTTTGATCCACAGCATAAAGGCGGGCCAAATGTAGGCTGGCGCGTTGACCCGGGCGATTTCTATGGCGCACCGTCGGCCCTAAAAAACCCTGCCGATTTGCCTACAAACATTAAACACGTAGCAGGCCACCCCATGATGGTTACGGAAAGCGGCTGGAACCTGCCCAACAAATACCAAACAGAGGGCGCGTTGCTGGTTGCGGCCTATGGCACCTTATCTGGCTTGGATGCTTATTTCTGGTTTACCCCAACGGCTGTAAATTATATGCAACAGCCGTATTTTACTTTTGTGAACATCAAAGGCCAGCATCCCATGAATCGCTGGAGCACATCTACGCCCGGCGAGATAGGCATGTTCCCGGCTAATGCTTTGATACAACGATTAGGCTATGTAAAGCAAGCCAATGTCGTACAAGAGCAACGCACCATGAAAAGCATGCTAAACCGCGACATCCCGCCGATATTCGAGGAGCAATCGTTTGACCCTAACCGTGATTTTGTGGTCAGCACTAATAAGGACCAGGGTAAGCTATCGCCTTTAACATTCTTGACCGGCGGAGTAACTACCACTTATGGTAGTAAGACCGATACCGCGCTTGTATCGCCAAAACTTCCACAACTCATCAATATAAAGGACGCTAAAGTAGCTTCAATAACCGGTGAGCAAGAGTTGGATTACCGCTCGGGTATATTCACGCTTAATACGCCGAAAGCTAAGGCTGTTACGGGGTTTTTAAGTTCAAAAAAGGTGTTTACGCTGGGCGATGTGACTATTCAGTCGGGGAACGAATATGCTACTATCGAGGTGGTGAGTATGGATGGTCAAAACATTAACCGATCTAAAAAGATCTTAGTGCAGGTTGGCACCATTTTCAGGCCCACGGGTTGGAATGAAGAAGCTACCACTATTACCAGTAACAACAAGCAGCTATCTGGCTTTAAAATAACCAACACCGGTAAAATGCCCTGGTTGGGTATGCCGGCAAATGGCAGCATCAGCTTAAAAAATAAATTTGTAAAAAAAGCTACGCAATTGGATGCAGCGGGGTATGCTATTAAGTCTTTAAAGTTGCAGGTTAACGCCGGTGGCGTTTCGCTTCAACTTCCGGCAGATGCTTACTATATTTTATTGGACTAAGAATTATTAGCGTAATTACCCTTTCTTAAACCAAGGCACAAACACACTCACCCTTGCCTGGTATTTTTTAAATGCTTCGCCTTTGCTGCGGATGGATTGTTCCTCGGTAAGCGGGATACCTGTTACTTTTAGCAACAGGTACAATATTATAGCAGGGCTGATAATCGCTACATAGCCATACGGCGAGCCTAACGCAAACACAAAATACGATACCCACATCAACCATTCGAAAAAGTAATTAGGGTGGCGCGAGTAGCCCCATAGGCCGGTATCGCAAACCTTACCTTTATTAGCAGGGTCGCGTTTAAAATTAGCTAATTGCTGGTCGGCAATAGCTTCGCCCATTACGCTGATGATCCAGAGTACAACCCCGGTAAATTCTATCCATGAGATTTGGGGAGTGGTATTTAGGGTGATGATAAAAAATGGGATAGCCAGCAAAACATTGGATATGGCCTGCATCTGGAAAAAGCCAAACATCTTTGGCTCAGGATTTTTACCCCATTCCTTACGGATCTGTGCGTAACGGGGCTCTTCTTCGCGTAAATGCTTTACTATGCGGATAGCCAAATGTGTACCCAGCCTAAACCCGGCTACCACAACCATACTGCAAATTAATATTTTCCTCGGCTCGTAACCCGGCGCAAACAGGTATAAAATTATACCTATAACCGGGAAGTTGTACGACCAGAAGATATCAACCACGCCGGCATTTTTTATATTATAGGACCATACCCAAACCAGCGCCATAATAACGCAGCAGGTTATTACACTGTAAATTATCAGGGTTAGTAATGAGCTGTTATCCATTTTTTTTACCGAAAAGTTCTTTTAATCCCTCGTTTGGTTTTAGCCTGAACAGTTGTATTAACACATAAGCGCAGCTGGCTATACTGCCCAGTGTTACCAGCAATATCAACCATAAAATTTTTAGGGCGATGCTCTTTTCTTTGTAGCATACCCATATAAATATCACAAATACATTAGCGTAAAAATCCCACAAAGTGGCACGCATCCATGGGATGCTGCCCAGGAAATCCCACTCTTTAAACAAGTTGCTTTGCAGGCAGGTGGTTATTACCACGTAGCACATCCAGGCAAATAATAAGCTGAAAATTACTTTTAATGCTGTGATCATTTCTTCGCCGCCTTAATAAACGCTAATGCATCATCCGCATGTTGCTTGCCTTGCATCATCGCTTCGTGCTGGTAAACTATTTTCCCTTTTAAATCTACAACAAAAGTTTCGCGGCCACTAAAAAACATTTTAGTTTTCACGCCAAACATATTATAAACTTTATTACCAGGGTCGCTTAGCACGGTAAAAGGTAATTTATAATGTTCGGCAAATGCTTTGTGGCTGGCAACGGTGCCGCTGTTTATGCCGATAACTTTTGCCCCGGCTTTGGTGAATGCGTCAAAACTATCGCGGAAACCGCAAGCCTCTTTGGTGCAAACCATACTTTCATCCTTCGGATAAAAATAGATCACCAAGATATCTTTGCCAATATGGTCGGCCATATTAAAGGTTTTGCCATCCTGGTCGGTTAGTGAAAATGTTGGGGCAGCATCGCCAACGGCTAAATGTTTTTGAGCTTGCGATTGACTGATGGTCAAGGCAAAAAAGGCGGAAATTAAAAGGAAGTTTTTCATAGGTAGCTATTATTTACAACACCTACGAAGCTTATGAGTTAGGCGATTTAAATTAATAAAATAAAAATTATACCTCTATAAGTTCCACCTCAGCAACCGGGCTAAACAAATACACGCGCTTCGTTTTGATCTCTATGCATTTATAGCGCTTGCGCAGTTTTTCTTCCTTGCGGAAAACACGGCCGTCCTTCAATTTAAAAACGGCATGCATGGGTAGTTTTTCAACGGTGTGGATATCCTCTTTAGGAGCGTCATATTTGCGTAATGATCGGTATAGCGTTAAGTCCGAGCAACTGGATGCCGCCGGGTTGTTCAGGTAACTAACTATTGCATGCTTAACATCAGGCGGAAAAACTTCTTTTTCAAAAAAGGGCTGCATCATTTTTTTGAAGTTGTTTTTCCATTCGGTGCCGTGGGGCTTTGCTTTTTTCTTATGCTCGTTCCAGGTATGCAGGTGTGCAAACTCATGTACAGTGGTTACCAAAAAAGCGTAGGGGTTAAGGTCGTAGTTGACAGAGATGCGGTGCCCCTTGCCATCAAACGGTGCGCGGTAATCGCCAAACTTGCTGCCGCGATTGCGCGAAATTTTAAACTCGCATTTAAAGTAATCTATCCAGCGGCCAATTAATGGTGCCGCGTCCGGCGGAAGATACTTTTCTAAAACTTTTACTTTATCCAATTCTTACCTCAAACCAAATTTAAGCAAAAAGCGCAAAGCCGAAAGCAAAAAGCAAGATTATATCAAATAAAAAAGCTTTAGACTTTCGGCTTTACGCTTTTGCCTGTTTAGTTATTGTACAATTGTTCCTGTGAAAGTACCTTGTTCTATATAAGCTTCGGCACCGGTGCTGTTGTGGGCCACTGCATAAAATGTGCCCTCAACGCTGTTACCGCTAATTTTTGTAATGTTTATCTCGCCGCCACCTTTTACAGTAGTGCTGTTTTGATCGGTTGTATAATTAACTGTTCTGTCAGCAGGCTTGGTGTAATCTTTGCTTATGGTTATACCGCCGTTGCTTAAAGTCGGGCTAAAAGTGATTTTGCCGGTAGTAGTAATTTTTTGCAGTACAACTATACCAATTGATGTATTGCCGCCATCAATTATCGCCGAAATGGTAAAGGTGGTTAATCCCGCAACTGTTGTTTGGGTGATGCCCGCTTTTGTAGAGTTAAATTTGCCGGAGTTAGCGCCATCAAAACCATAACCGCTTGCTGTTACGGTTGCACTTGCGCCTGTGGTGGTTGTCGTACTTGTGGTACTGTCTTTTTTACAGGCTCCCAGAGTCGCTGCAAAAGCTAAAATAATGTAGAATGCTTTGTTGAGTGTTTTCATATCCCAAATCTCCTGTAAGCAAGTGTCTCATTCAATACCGCATATGTAGTATATTTAAGTACGTGTTAGCCGCAATTAGCTAATAACTATTTAAGCAGTTGGTACACCACAAAACTCACCACATAGGCAAGTACAGTCATGTAAGCAAATTGGATAGCCGGCCAGTGCCAGCTTTTGGTTTCGCGGTAAACAACAGCCACGGTGCTGGCGCACTGCATGGCAAAAGCATAAAACATCATTAACGAAAACGCTACCGCGAAGGTAAATACCGGCTGCCCGGTTTGCGTGTTTTTAGCCTGGTGCATTTTTTCCTGTACCGATTGGATATTATCTGCACTGCCGTTGACGCTATAGATCGTAGCCATGGTGCCCACAAAGACCTCGCGTGCGGCGAAGGAGGTTATTAACGCGATACCTATCTTCCAGTCAAACCCTAATGGACGGATAGCTGGTTCTATAAAATGACCAAGCTGGCCGGCGTACGAGTTTTCCAGTTTTTCTGTAGCGATATCGCGGCTTAACTGATCGGTATTTATATTGTGGCTGTATTGTGGCTGTTTGTATTTGGCATCTATCTTTTCAAACCGGTCGCCGGGGCCGTAGGATGCCATTACCCATAGAATTATAGATACAGCAATGATAACCTTGCCTGCCTGCACAACAAACGATTTAGAGCGCTCATACATCGAATACGCAACGTTGCTCCATCGCGGCATACGGTAAACAGGCAGCTCCATTATAAAATATCCGCGTTCGCGGCTTTTTAAAATCAGCTTAAATACCCAGGCTACTATAACTGCAGATACTAAGCTGAAAACATACATGCCTGCTAACGCCAATCCTTGCAGATTAAAAACCCACCAAATGTTTTTATTAGGTACAACCAGAGCTATCAATAAAGTATAAACCGGCAAACGGGCAGAGCAGGTTACCAACGGCGTAACCATAATGGTTATCATGCGGTCCTTCCAGTTTTCAATAGTACGGGTACTCATAATTGATGGCACCGCGCAGGCAAAGCCACCAATTAACGGAACTACCGATTTACCATTCAGGCCAACCTTACGCATCAGCTTATCCATCATAAACGTAACCCTGGACATGTAGCCGGTATCTTCCAGTATAGATATAAAGGCAAACAGTATGGCTATCTGTGGGATAAATACCATTACGCCGCTTAACCCGGCAACAATACCGTCGGCTAATAAATTAACCAGCGGGCCAACAGGCAAAGTTTTATGTAGTGTGTTTTGCAGCCACACAAAAGCAGTATCAATCAACGCCATAGGGTAAGCCGCCCATGAGAAAATGGCCTGGAACATAAACATTAGTATGGCAAAAAATATAATAAAGCCAAATACCTTATGGGTTAATAACTTATCTATCTTATTGCTTAGCGTTTCGTCCTGTGCTGTGTCGGGTACTTTAACGGTATCGTATAATAATTCATTTATGGCACTATACCGGGCAATGGTTTCGCTGCCCTGCGCTTTTTGCGAGTGGAACGAATGTTCCTTTTCCAGTGCTTCAATCCGGGCAGATTGCTCTGCCGTCAAAAATTTTAATGTTTCATGCTGATGCGCAAGCTGTAAAGCAAAGTAGGGGTTATCAATATTTAATTCTTTGCTAATGCTTTCTATAAGTTGGGGCGCTATGCTCTTAACATCAATACTATCTTCCTGTAAAGCTATTTTATTGGCATAAGATATTGCAGTTTTAAGCGCTTCAATACCCTCTTGTTTACGGGCCGCTATCGGTACAACAATTACCCCCAGCGTTTTTGCAAACAGGTCTATATCGATGTCGATACCCGACTTTTTAGCCAGGTCCATCATGTTTAAGGCAATGATAACCGGGATCTTCAGGTCGGCAACCTGGCTGTATAGCAGTAAATTTCTTTTAAGGTTTGACGCGTCAAGGATAACGATAA
This sequence comes from Mucilaginibacter sp., assembly GCA_014376655.1. Lineage (GTDB taxonomy): Bacteria > Bacteroidota > Bacteroidia > Sphingobacteriales > Sphingobacteriaceae > Mucilaginibacter. The sequence goes on from JACMRC010000142.1 coordinate 14,370, forward strand.
CCAGGTCCGGCGTTAATGGGTTATGGCGGTCGGCCAGTACAGAAAACACGATGGATTCGTCCTGGCTTTTTGGATACAGGCTGTAAGTACCGGGCAAGTCGACAATTTCGGCTATGCGGCCATCGGGTAGTTTAGTATAACCTACCTTTTTATCAACCGTAACCCCCGGAAAATTTCCTATTTTTTGATTTAACCCGGTAAGTACGTTAAAGAGCGTTGATTTACCGGTGTTCGGGTTCCCTACAAGTGCAACTCTTATATCGGCTTTCAACTATTTAAATACTATTGCAAAATTATGGTTGATGCTTCGCGTTTACGCAGGCTCAACTGGTATCCAGATACGTTTATGGCAATGGGGTCGCCCATGGGTGCAATCCTGTCAACTCGTATTTCTTCACCGGGCAGGCATCCCATCTCCATTAATTTAACCGACATTTCTAAATCCGTAAACTCCTTTACGATACCCTTTTCTCCTACTTCAAGTTGCGAAAGCCTCATATTACTAAACGTTAACGCACAAATGTATCTCTTATTTAAATTAAATCCAAATAAGAACAACGATTTTGTGCGAAGAACCTCTTATTGTAAAAATAACAGTAACAATCGAAAAAAAATTGGATGTATATACAACTGTATTATAAAAAAATACCGATATTTGTTGAATTATCTGTAGGCTCACGCCTACAATGTGATAAGGTTTAGGTTGAAAGTCCCCAAGCAGCGAGTGTGCGGGGACTTTTATTTTGCCTTATATTTTTATTTTATACCTGTGAGTGAACTAAAACAAGCTTTATATCAGCAATGTATGGACTATGTGCAAAAGCGCATGGCGGCAGCACAACAGGGTATTGACGAGGCGCAACAAGCCGCAAAAGACGACACCAAAAGCAGCGCGGGCGACAAGTATGAAACCGGCCGCGAAATGGCACAACAGGAAACAGACCGCAACATGGCCCAGTTAACCGAGGCCAATAAATTAAAAATAGCTTTAAACCTCATCGCTACATCAGGCATTACAAACCGGGTTGAAAACGGCAGCGTGGTGATTACCAATAACGGCAACTTTTATGTGGCTATAAGCGCCGGAGCATTAACCGTTAATGGTGATAGCTACTTTGCTATATCTCCCGCATCCCCAATTGGTTTAAAAATGAAAGGATTGAAGGTTGGCGAAGAATTTAATTTGAACGGAAAGCAGTATAAAGTAGAAAGTATTTTATAAGTTCACCGTACCAAACCAACCGATATTAATTTTTTATGGATACGCCACAAACCTTGCCTGTACTTGATGCTGCCGAACTACGCGTTTTAGGCGCGCTAATGGAAAAAGCCCGCACTACGCCCGATTATTACCCAATGACACTTAACGGGCTATCTACCGCGTGTAATCAAAAAACATCGCGTAAGCCGGTTGTACAGTATGATGATGATACGGTAATGAGTGCGCTAAACACGCTAAAGCGCCGCGGATTGATCTCGACGGCTACCGGTGGTTCTATCCGGTCTGTTAAATACAAACATAATTTTGCAATTGTTTTCCCGCTGATACCAGCCGAGCTTGCTATTATATGCCTGCTGATGCTGCGCGGCCCGCTAACACCCGGCGAGCTAAATACCAACGCTGCCAGGTTATGGGAGTTTGACTCGATAGAAGAGGTGCAGGAGGTATTAGATAAATTGGCCGGTGGTGATATGCCGTACTTGGTTCAGCTCCCTAAACGGCCCGGCCAAAAAGAAGCGCGTTACGCACATTTATTAGCCGGAACACCCGAGATAAGCGATGATGATTTTGACGATGATCTGCCAGTTGGCGGACGGGGCAATAGCGGCTTAGAACCCCGCCTTGCAAAAGTTGAGCAGGAGTTAGCCGAACTTAAAGAAGCGTTTGATAAATTGATGAAAGAGCTAACTTAACCGGTTTCTTATAATAACATAGCGATTGGTTTAAATCCGGCGCTATGTTATTTGAAAATTCGCCTA
>JACMRC010000143.1 GCA_014376655.1 Mucilaginibacter sp.
AATCATTCTGAAAAAAGCCATCACAATATCTATTATAAAACTTGATGATGTGGTGCAAGATTTGAACCATATCTTACAGGTAAAAAGTAACATCAATGCAACTAAAGAAATGGCGAATTTTTCAACCCTGGTTGAAGATATTAAGACCAGTATAATAAATATAGTTACAAGGGATGTCTTGAACATAAAATGTGATTTCTCTACCTTCGAAGAGTTTCTTACCATCAAGTCGTATATGTACAGTATATTTTACAACCTGATATCAAACAGTGTTAAATATTGTCAGCCGGGTATCCCATGCAGCATTCAAATACAAAGCATAATAGTAAAAAACACCTTGCAATTAATATTTACGGATAACGGACTTGGTATTAATATGGAAAAAAAGGGCGACCAGGTTTTTGGCCTTTACAAACGTTTTCATGAAAATACCGAAGGTAAAGGCATGGGTTTGTATATGGTAAAAACGCAGGTAGAGATCCTCGGGGGCAAGATCAGTATTAAGAGCGAGGAAAACGTGGGTACTGAATTTATTATCGAGTTTATATTAAACAACTAACTCGTTTTCAATCCAAAAATGTCAGGGTAAGCCAAAGCAGCTTTCAAAATAAAGTTAAGCGAGTCGGTTACCCATATTTCGTTATTTATCGCCATTCGCAGCACTTCGGGTGCCGGTAGGGTTATAACCTTTATGTCTTCGGTAGCGTCCAGTTTTTGCACGGCGTTAAACTCGGCATCAAATAATATAAAGCCGTATGTAACCTGTTTTAGCTTGGTAGGGTTATTGGCTATTTTACCTAAAGATATTAACTTATCGGCAGTAGTTTTAATGCCGGTTTCTTCTTCCAGTTCATTTAATGCCGATTCGATAACCGACTTATTCTTCTGCTGCATACCACCGGGCAGTTCCAATAGTATTTCGCCCATACCATGCTTGTATTGTTTTACCAGCACTACTTCGTTGTTTTTGGTTATGGGCAGCACCTGCACCACATCGCCTAAAGGCGAGAAATAATAATCGTCTATAATATTGCCATTAGCCAGCTTTACAGTATGTTTCAACACCGGGAACCACGGGCTGGGCGATACATCTTCCTCTTTTATTACTGTCCATTTTTGTATTTTTTTATCTGCCTGCATGGGGCTAAAAATAGGGTTTTAGCTGCATAAAAAACTTTAACATTTAGCTCTTACCGTTTCCTCGGCAAAAACCCATCTTTCAGATTCTACATTGCAGTGTCTTTTTCAAAACACCCTGCAACGTTTGCAACCGATTTGGCACATTGATAACTCCCCAAAATTACACTATATCACACTGTATCACGCTATATCACATCATTATCACACGAATTCACACTATATCACAGCGTATCACACTATATCACAGTGCTATATTTAACTTAAGTCGTTGTATATTAATGTATAACATAAAAAAAAGTGTGTTTCCCACTTAATTTGTGCCTGGAAAAGCAGGGCATCGGGCCAGTCCGGGATCGGACTATACAAAATTACGCAAAAAAGCACTAAATCGCAATAAAAACCGGCAATTTGGACAATGAGTTTACAAGGAAACTTATCGCTGTTTAAAAAAATTAAAAGCGATTTCCCTGTTCCGCACTCACTGTCTTTCGGACTTCCCGACTATAAACCCTATCTTTGCGCCATGGCAGTAACTTTCGAGGATCTTAAATTTAACCGGCAAATTTTAAATGCTATTGCTGATGCCGGTTATACCGAGGCTACGCCTGTGCAGCAAAAAGCCATCCCGCCAATAATGAACGGGCAGGACGTAATGGGCATAGCGCAAACAGGCACGGGTAAAACCGCAGCTTATGTGTTGCCTATCATCATGCGTCTTAAATATGCGCAAGGCGACCATGCCCGCGCGCTTATCATAGCCCCAACGCGCGAGCTGGCTATGCAGATAGAAGAAAACGTAAAAGCATATTCTAAATATACCGACCTGCGGATAGTATCTGTTTACGGCGGCCTTGGCCCAAAAACGCAGATAGAGATTATTAATAAAGGGGTAGATATTATTGTAGCTACCCCGGGCAGGTTTATGGATATTTACCTGGCAGGACACATCGTGACCAAAACCTTACAGGTGTTGGTGTTGGACGAGGCAGATAAAATGATGGATATGGGCTTTATGCCCCAAATAAACCGCATACTGGAAGTGGTGCCGGTAAAGCGCCAGAATTTATTGTTCTCGGCTACCATGTCTGATAAGATCCATGAGTTGTCGGGTAATTTCCTGGAGTTCCCAACAGTTATTGAGGTTACACCAGCAGCTACACCGGCACAAACGGTTACGCAAAAGCTATATCATGTGCCAAACATGAAAACCAAGATAAACCTACTGCGCGAGTTGTTAAAAGACGAAGGCGATATTACCAAGCTGATGGTTTTCTGTAAAACGCGTATCGTTGCAGAGGATGTATATAAATTTTTACTACGCAAATATGGCGAGGGCCAGGTGAAGGTACTGCATGCCAACAAAGGGCAAAATACCCGTATTAACTCCATGAACGCGTTTAAGAACGACGAAGTGAAGATATTGGTAGCTACTGATGTGGCATCGCGCGGGATTGATGTGAGCGACGTGAGCCACGTTATAAACTTTGATGTACCGGTTGTTTTTGAAGATTATGTGCACCGTATTGGCCGCACGGGCAGGGCGCTGCAATCGGGTGTTGCTATAACGTTTTGTAACCCTACCGAAGAATATTATGTAGGTAAGATTCAAAAACTGATCAAACAAACTATCCCGGTTGAATTGATGCCTGCCGAAGTGTTTATTGAAGAAACACCATACGAGGAGCGCCAGGATCAAAACCGCGAGATAGATCTGCAAAAGCGTAAAGAAGACCCTGATTTTAAAGGTGCCTTCCACGAAAAGAAAACAATGAACCAGCGCAAGAAGTTTGATGCTGTAAGAGCTAAAAAGACAGGTGCCGGTGGCCCGCCAAAAAAAGGTAAGCCAAAGAATTTTAAAAAGAAGCATTAATAAGTAACAAACACGATATGTCATTTCGATACGAGGTACGAGTGAGAAATCTTATACGCCAAGCTATATATAGCGTCTAAGATTTTTTCGCTACGCTCAAGAGAGAAGTTCTCGCTACCGCTTCGAAATGACAAACAATAGGATTTAGTATAACAATGAAGATCAGAATAACACCTTTAAATTTTGCCACTGCATTTTTCCTTATCCTGTCTGTTTATATCTGGATAAACGGTGCCGCAATTACCGGCATGACATTTACCCACCTGGGCGGTGCAATAAGCCTTATATTTTTGCTGTTTGCCTTTGTAGTGTCATTTATGGACATAATGTTCCGTAATTTCTTCCCGGAGCTTAAAAAATTATGGCTGATTGAGCTAAGCTTTATAACTTTGGCCACTATTATATTTTTACTTGTTAAATAACACCAATGAAAACTGCCGAAATAAAAGTTACCGTACAGCTTGACGAAAATAATGTCCCTGAAAATATTTTATGGGAGTCGACCGATTCTAAAACTAAAGAGGCTGTGGCTGTAAAATCAATGATGCTTGCGTTTTGGGATCAAAACTATCAAAACGCCCTGCGTATTGACCTTTGGACAAAGGATATGCCGGTTGATGAAATGAAGATCTTTTTCTATCAAACCCTGATGACCATGGGCGACAGCTTTTTACGCGCCACCGGCGAAACTAATATCATCGAAGACTTACGCGACTATTGCGCACACTTCGCCGAAAAAATGGAGATAGCTAAAAAATAATCAACCCCCATGAGGATACCTTCACTTATCTCATTTATAGGTTTTGTGCTTTTATTGGCCGGTACCTGGTGCCCGCTGTTACGCCCGTTCCATTTATTTAATATGAATGTTTACGCGCTTAACCAGCCTTATGGCCTGGTGCTTTTGCTTACAGCCATAATAGGTATTTTAGGTATAGGCTTAAATAAAATTAAACTGGTGCGTGTGGTGTCGTGGTTGTCATTAGTGTTGGTGTTGCTACTGTTTGTAGCCGCTTACCTGAAAGTTAACACCAGCTTTAGCTTTATCCCATTCAAATCATTCGCCGGATTTTTAGCCAGCCAAATAAAATTTAAATGGGGATGGTACGTATTATTTACCGGTCCGTTATTGGCATTGGTGGGTTCTATGATTAAACTTGCAAAATATTCCAGGTAGGAGTATTAAATATTCTGCAACAAAAGCTTAATAAATCTGTTTAAAGAACCGTTGCGTAAATGCAAACAAGTTTTTTTACATATTTGTAATACCAAACTATCTATAATGCTAAAATTATCTTTCCGCAACCAGGTTATGGCCGGCTTTGCCGTGTCTATATTGCTTGTTATACTTGTTGGCATACTATCGGTAAACAGTATTAACCAGTTAGAAGACGATACAGTAATGGTTGATCATACCCAAAAGGTGATCAAAACCTCAACCAACTTATTGCAGAATTTAATTGATGCCGAAACAGGTATGCGCGGCTATGGCGCTACCAATAAAAAAGAGTTTTTACAACCTTATAACGAAGCACTGCCGAAGGTTCACTCTGATCTGGAGGACCTTAGAGGATTAATAAGCGATAACCCAATTCAAATCAAACGTGTAGACTCGTTGGATAATTTAGTAGCCGAACAATTAGGGCTTCAAAAATTAAATGTCGAAACCCGCGAAGCAATGGGGCTTGATTATATGGTATCCCGCAATATGTTTATCAACGGTAAACATAGTATGGATCAGATCCGCAAGGTTATAGCTGGTATGATTGACACCGAAAACTCATTGCTTGCCGCACGTAAAGAGAGTTCGAAGAAAGCGGCGACCAATGCCATCATATTTATACTTGTTGGCTCCCTTATATTCTTGTTGATAATTATAGTATTGTTCCGTTACATTCAGGCCACCTTCGCGCAGCAAAAGAAAATAGAGGAAGAAATAAAAATAACAAACGTTGAGCTGGAGAAAGTATTAGGCGAAAACGAGGCTAAAAATTGGCTGTTAACGGGTACTGGTGCCCTAAACGAGAAAATGCAGGGCCTGCAAAGCGAGAAGGAATTAACCGAGAATGTATTAGCCGAAATATGCGGTTATACACACGCTTTAACCGGTACCATATATTTACATAACGATAAAGAAACCAGGCTCGACCTTTACTCAACCTATGCTTTTTCAAACTTTACAGCCATAAAACAAACCGTTGCCTTAGGCGAAGGCTGGATAGGCGAGGTTGCAAAAAGCGGTAAAGCTACTGTTGTAAAAGGTAAGCTAAATAACAAACTTGAGCTACAGTCATCATTACTATTAAATGAGCTTACAGAAACTTATGTAGTGCCATTCTTCTTCGACAAACAATTGAAGGGCGTTATTGAAATTGGTTATAACCACGAGCTTAATGACCATGACCGCGATTACCTGGCTCTTGTAGCGGATGATATTGGCATAGCAGTTAATACTGCCCAGGCACGCACTATAATGCACGACCTGTTTGAAGAAACACAACAACAAGCCGAAGAACTGGGTGCACAGCAAGAAGAAATGCGCGTAACCAACGAAGAGTTGATGAACAAGACAGAAATGTTGGAAGCATCAGAAGAAGAGTTGCGTGTACAACAGGAAGAACTGCGCACAATCAATGCCGAACTGGAAGAGAAGGCCAGCTTATTGGAAGAAAAGAACCAGGCCATTGAAGAAGCCCGCGCAGCTATCAACATTAAAGTTGAAGAGTTGGAAACTACCGGCAAATATAAATCAGAGTTCCTGGCTAACATGAGCCACGAGCTGCGCACACCGTTAAACAGTATATTGGTGCTGGCGCGGATTCTGAAAGATAACAAGCCACTTAATTTATCAGAGGATCAGATCAAATACGCAAGTGTTATTTTTAATGCCGGTAATGATCTGTTAACGCTGATCAACGATATCCTCGACCTTTCAAAAATTGAGTCGGGTAAGTTGGATATGCAAAACGAGGATGTCAAGATAACCGAGATCCTGGGAGACATGGAAAACCTGTTTGCCGAAGTAGCATCCAATAAACAAATAAGGTTTACCACCAATTTTAAAAACGTGGAGCCCACTCTGTTTACCGATAAGGTTAGGGTGGAGCAGGTTATTAAAAACCTATTGTCGAACGCGTTTAAATTTACGCCAGAGAATGGTGCTATATCCATAAACGTTGATGCGGGTAAAACGCCGCAAACTGTAGCTTTCAGTATCAAAGACTCGGGTATTGGTATCCCTGCTGATAAACAAAAAATCATCTTCGAAGCATTCCAACAGGCTGATGGTTCAACCAGTCGTAAATATGGCGGTACAGGTTTAGGCTTATCCATCAGTCGCGAACTGGCATCGTTATTAGGTGGTGCTATTACGTTAAAGAGCAAACAGGGTGAGGGTAGCGAGTTTACGTTAACCATACCTGTACAAGCTAAAGCGGTTGCCGTTACCGAAGATGAGGGCAGCGTACAAACTGTTGAAACTTTTTCTCCCGAGAAGGAGTTCTTAAAACCAATAACCAGGCCTGCTGCCCAACCCGGCCGCGACCCATTAGTGGTTATTGTTGAGGATGATAAAAACTTCGCCAATATATTGCAGGATTACTCGCGCGATCATGGCTATAAATCAGTCATCGTAAATGAAGGCACCAACGCGGTACAGATTATTAAGGATCATAACCCCGACGCGGTTATATTAGATATTATGCTGCCGGGTAAAGATGGTTGGCAGATACTAAAAGAATTGAAACAGGATGCCGAAACAGCTAATATACCCGTGCATTTAATGTCGGCAGGCGATGCTGCTGCTACCAGGGTGCGTAAAGAAGGTGCTATTAGCTTCCTTAAAAAACCTATTGATACCGGCACCCTTGATAAGTTGTTTGGCGATATAATGGCTAATACTGGCACCGAGTTTAAACAGATACTATTGGTTGAAGATCATAAAGCACAAAGCCAGGCATTAAAAGAAATGATGCAGAACAACGGCATCACTGTCGATCAGGCCTTTGATGGCGCGTCGGCATTCCAAATGCTGCATGATAATGATTACCAATGTGTGATACTGGATTTAAACCTGCCTGATATCTCAGGGCTTGATCTGTTAGATAAAATAAAAGAAGTAGAACGTTTTTCATCCCTGCCTGTTATAGTAAATACGGCTATGGAACTGGATAAAACTTCTGTTAGCCGTTTAATGAAATATGCTAACGCGATGGTGGTTAAAACAAATAAATCGTCGGACAGGTTGATTGACGAAGTGAACCTGTTCTTAAACAAAATAAGCAATGCGCCTGTAGCCGGTAGTTATGCCGCCAAGGCTGCAACTGCTAATGCTATTGCAGGTAAGGATGGTGTTAAAGGTAAAAAAGTATTAATTGTCGATGACGATATGCGTAATATTTTCGCGCTAAGCAGTGCCCTGCAAGGCTATGATATGATAGTGGAGATAGCAGGCGACGGCGAAGAAGCTATTGCCAAGCTGGAAGAGATAAACGATATTGATATTGTGCTGATGGACATCATGATGCCTAAAATGGATGGTTATGAAGCTACACGCTACATTCGTAAGCAAAGCAAGTGGGCCAGGCTGCCGGTTATAGCATTAACAGCAAAAGCCATGAAGGATGATCGGGATAAATGTATTGAGGCAGGTGCTAATGATTATATAACCAAGCCGGTTGATATGGATAGGTTAATAGCGTTAATGCAACTATGGCTGGATAAATAATATGTCGCACCCTGTCGAAACAATAACTGCACCCCAGGTTATCGAGATCATTGACCTTGTAAAAAAGATTTATGGATTTGATTTTGGCAGCTATACTAAAGCATCATTAAAGCGAAGGGTAACGCGTATAATGCAGTTAAAGAAACTGCAGTTTTATGATCTGAAACACGTACTGGTAAATGACCGGGCTTTCTTCCAGGATTTTTTAGAAGAGATCACGGTTAACGTTACCGAAATGTTTCGCGACCCGTTTTTTTACAAAGCGTTTAACCAGCAGGTTATACCTTACCTGGCATCTTATCAACATAGTAAAATATGGGTTGCAGGCTGTTCGTCAGGCGAGGAGGCTTACTCGTTGGCTATATTGATGCAGCAGGCGGGTTTACGAAAAAAATCATTTATATACGGTACTGATATTAATACCGAATGCCTTAAGGAAGCCAAAAAAGGAATTTTTAGCTTGCGCAAAATAAAAAGCTATGCCGAAAATTACCAGCTTGCCGGGCTTGAAGGCTCAATAACAGATCATTTTACCATATTGTACGATGCCGCAAGCATCCATAGCGAACTGAAACAAAATACACTATTTTCCGTACACAATTTAGTGTCAGACAATGTGTTTAACGAGTTTCAGCTAATTACCTGCCGTAATGTGTTCATCTACTTCGAGATAGCATTGCAGGAGCGTATACTTGACCTGTTTTATAAAAGCCTTGCACCTCTTGGCTTTTTATGCCTGGGTGCAAAAGAAACCATACGATCTGACAGCTTTAAGAAAAAGTTTAAGGTAATTAATCAGAAAGAAAACATATATCAAAAAATTGGCTCTTGACGATAAAATAATAAAACGCTGGCGTAATACCGACTTGCTTTTGCTGGGTGGGTCGGCAGGGTCATTTAAACCCATTTATAATTCGGTGAAAATTTTCCCGGCCGATCTTAATAAAACGGTAATCGTTATTATCCACCGAAAGAAAAACTTTTTCAGTGAAATTGAAAAACTGTTCGCAGAAAGCAGCCGTATGTTTATGCGGGAAGTTAGTGACAAGGATGTACTGAAGAATAATACTATCTACATAGCCCCTGCAAACTATCATACCCTTATTGAAAAAGATAAGTCTTTTAGTTTAGATGTATCTGACGCAGTATGGTACTCAAA
>JACMRC010000144.1 GCA_014376655.1 Mucilaginibacter sp.
CATAGCTTGTTTAAAATAGCGTATTGATAAATAGCAATCTTTTACTACTTCGGCATAAACAGCTTGTGGGCTATCATAGTTAAATGTAAGCTTGCTTGCATCATATGCTTCATTTAAAACCAGGCTGTTGTAAATATCAGCACCATTTTGCCATCCCCAGGCGCGTAAGGCATAAGCCACGCCCAAAAATTCGGGTTTGTTGTTTTTTGTGGCATCATCCATCATCAGCGTAACATTTTGGCCAAGGCTAAAATAAATGGTACGCCACATTTCGCCGTTCGAATCGGCGCCCGGCGCGTAGCCTTCCTGATCCCATACATTATTGGCCGCGTTAGATCCCCACATCTGGGCGTACTGGCCAATGTAACGTGTATCAAACCAAACACCGCGAGCCATACCTGCCTGTATAGGCGGTAATAAACTGGCGGCCGACACTTCAACAGGCGCGTTGGGATTGCTGTTGATATCGACAAATTTCTTACAGCCGATGGCAAATCCTGCCAGTACTATCGCTGCATATAGATATATAATTTTTTTCATGTCTCTTTAATATTATAATTTAACATTAAGGCCAAAAGATATTGTACGCGGGGTAGCTAACGTACCGTAATCAAACCCTCCTGCACCAGACCCGCGTGTTGACGAATTGGTACCGTTTACTTCCGGATCGGCACCGCTATAGTTGGTTATTAAAAACACATCAGTAGCGGTTACATAAACGCCTATACCTTTAAATACTTTTTGTTTCCCGATAAGTGAACTTGGTAAATTGTAGCTCAATGTAACATCTCTTAATCTAAAGGTGTTAATGTTATGTTCAACAAAGTCAGACTCGATAGAAGTAGTGTAGTAACTTGTTTGGTACGCAGGTGTTGTCTGTATAGTGTTAACCGTTGGGGTGGCAGAGTTTTCGTTGCCATCTTTTAACACGCCGTTTACCACAATAGGTGTATACCTGTTTAAGGTGCGGTTGCTTAAACCATACCGGGTAAGGAACATTTCGTTGCCATTAAACACGTCGCCACCTTTGCGGAAATCTAACAGGAATGATAAACCAAAGCCCTTATAGGTAAAGTTGTTACCTACACCCATGGTATATTGTGGCTGCCTGTCGCCGGAAGTTACAAACGTACCGTTAGATAATGGTATGCCCGATGATGGATCTACCAATACCTGGCCCTTGTTATTACGGGCGTAGGTGAAAGTTGCAATGTTGCTTAAACTACTGCCCGGGAATATACTTGCACGTGCATTGGCATATAACCAGGTGTCAGAGTTATAATATTCAGGCAGGTCGCCAAGGTTAATTACCTTGCCGCGGTTCAGGAAGAAGTTTACAAAAGGTTTCCAGGTAAAATCTTTGCCTTTGATAGCAGTACCGGTTAAAGCGATCTCTAAACCTTTATTCTGAATTTCGCCACCATTTAAAAACTCCAATATGTAACCGGTAGCATAGCTGGTACGCGGGTCAAAGATCTGGCTGGTAGCGCGATATTTATAAACGTTAATTTCGGCGCCTAAACGGCCATTAAAGAATTGAAGCTCAGTACCCAGTTCCATCTGAAAGTCTTTCTCGGGCTTTAGGTTAGGGTTGTTACCAGTAACATCATAAGCAAAACCACCGCCTGTTGTAGATTGCTGCAACAAGCTTGATTTAATTCTATATGGCTGGAATGGGCCCTTGCCCACACCTGCGTATGAGAAACGTAACTTACCAAATGACAGTACCTTGTTATCCTTTAAAGCAGGCAGCTCTGTAAAGTTGAAACCAATACCTGCGGAAGGATAGGTATATGACACGTTGGTGGTGCCGCCTAACCGCGAATCGTAATCATTCCTTACAGTTGAGCTTAAGGTGATCATCTCTTTGTAAACCACGCTTAAACGCGCAATTTCGCCAATACGGCGTGTCTCGAAATAATTGGTTACCGCGCGTTGCGTGGTTGGCAGTGTATTGTTGATGGTATTAAAGTCGGGCTGTAAAAAAGCCTCGCCATACTGTCCGTTTACGGTTTCTTTAGAATTGTATACCTCGGCACCAAGCTCTAAGCTTGTTCTGAAATCGCCGAAGTTATGTTTTAAAGTGGCAAAGAATGACCCGTTAACTAACAGGTTGTTATCATCATAGTTATCCATGATACCGCCGCGGCTTATACCACTTGATGCCGCGAAGCCCGCGCCTATAGAGTTTTGGTACGAGTTACTGAACTGGCTAACCAGGTTATTACCTTGTGTTGTAAAATAATCAACACCAAACAGCCCGCGTAAACTTAACCAGCTATTAATGTTATAACCAAGGTCGAAGTTGCCCACCATCCTGTTTGTTTGGTCGCGCGATATGTTGTGTGTAAGGTCCCATATCGGGTTGTCAAAGTCTATAGATGCATCTAAAACCGAGGTTGTAGCCGGTAATAATGTGCGGCGGCTGCCATCGGCATTTAAATAATTGCGTACATCGTCATTAGTTGGCCAGCTTAACGCGTTAATATAAGTACCGCTGTTACCTTTATTGGCTTTACGGTTATCTAAATGGAAGTAGTTAAAATTACCGGCGATAGTAACCTTAGGCGATATTTTAGCCTGGCCTGACATACGCAACGACAGTTTGTTGTTGTAAACTACCGGAATAACTCCACCGGTGTGACGGTATTCGCCTGATATACGATAGCTTGCCTGGTCATTACCACCGGCAAATGACAGATCATGTGATTGCGATGCACCTGTCTGGAAAAAGTTTTTTAGGTTATTATAGGTCTGCGTGCCTGGGGCATAAGCAGGGCCAAAAGCAAGCCGTGTTAATGGGTCGGGATACCCTGATGTACCCGGGCTAAAAGTGGTCTGTATTTCAGGAAAGCGATAAACTTTAGCATAGCTGAAATTGTTATTATAGGTAATAGTACCTACCCCGTTCCCGCCTTTTTTGGTGGTGATCACGATAGCACCACCGGCAGCGTCCGATCCATAAATAGCAGCGGCATCCGCTCCCTTTAATACTGTTACCGTTTCAATATCATCAGGGTTGATGTCTGCGATACGGTTCGTAAAATCCTCGCGGCGGTTATCGCCGTTTGATGCAAGAGCGCCCTGGTTCATAGCATCGTTTTGTACGCGGATACCATCAACCACAAATAAAGGCTGGTTGCTGGCACCTATTGAGGTGATACCACGCAATACGATAGAGGCTGACGCGCCCGGTACACCGCTGGTGCTGGTTACTGTAGCGCCCGCTATACGGCCCTGGATAGAATTGACCAGGTTTTCGCGGTGTGTTTCGGCAATTGCCGCACCCGAAATGGTTTGGGTTGACGAGGTAAGGTCCCGTTTAGATTGTTTGATACCAAACCCTGTAACTACTACCTCTTTAAGGTTAGCTACATCGGCTTTTAAGGCAACGTTAATTACAGTTTGCGTACCAACGGTACGCGCTTCTGAAATTGTGCCGATAAACGTAAAGTCGAGTACCTGTCCGGTATTTGCAGCAATACTGTACTTACCGTTAGCATCGGTGCTTACTGCATTGGTAGTGCCCCTGACTTTAACAGTTGCACCTGGCAGGCTGCTGCCATCTTCGCTTGAGGTTACCTGTCCGGTAATAGTCATCCCCTGCGCCATAACCTGTACGGAGCCGAAAATGCATACCAGAAGAAGTAAAAGGAGAACTTTCTTCATAGAATAATATTAAGTGATCAGTTAAATTGATGGTTAATCAGATGAAATTTAGCGTTTCTGATTAACCTTAGTGTAAATATAAGTCTTTATAATTTATATTGTTTACATCCGAAAATTTTTTTTTCTTTTTTGCCGTTAATGTTATAATCCAGATTAGTTCTACACCTTTTATACATAAAAACTAAAAAGGGAAAGGCCGTTTGACCTTTCCCTTTTTAATATGCTGAAAGTAAGTAATTATTTCAACTCCACCTGGAAAGCCATTACGGTCCAATCAGGCAGGTTTGTAGGTTTAGTAATTACCAACGCGTCATCCTCTTGCTTCCATTTTAATTTTTGTTTACTGCCTAAAAGGGATACGCTCACTATTTTTTTATCATTCACTGTTGAATTTTTTCCCAATGATTTGATCTGTATGTCACCTTGGGGAATCTCCATGCAAAACGCATATAGGTTGTTACCCTTGGTTGTAAAGCGGATATCGGTAGGCTGATAGCTGCGGGTATCGGCAAGGCCAGAGAATTGTCCTTTCTTTTGGTTTTCCTTAACAGTCGACGGGCCCTCGCCGTAGATCTTCCATGGGCGGGTACCATAAATACCTTTACCATTGGTAGGCATCCAGACAGCAATATCTTCTACTATTTTTAATACATCCGGTTCAAGGTCGCCCTCGGGGGTTTGCACTACATTTATTAGCAGGTTGCCGTTTTTGCTAACAATATCCACCAACATTTGTATAACTTCTGTGCCGGTTTTATATTTCTGGCCGGTTTGGTAAAACCAATCGCCAATAGAAGTATCTGTTTGCCATGGGTATGGGTTGATATCGCCCTGTACGCCACGCTCCAAATCCTGCACCCATTTACCATCCGATGTTTGTTTGCAATTATAAATAGCAGTAGGATTACCATTGTGGAAAGCAGCGTTACCATTATAAAAATTAGCCAGCATACTGCGGCCCACGTCGCCAAACGGCAAGCCACTGTCAGA
Source organism: Mucilaginibacter sp. (assembly GCA_014376655.1). GTDB lineage: Bacteria > Bacteroidota > Bacteroidia > Sphingobacteriales > Sphingobacteriaceae > Mucilaginibacter. The sequence goes on from JACMRC010000144.1 coordinate 4,660, forward strand.
GTAAAGCAGGTCAGGATGATAAGTGTCTACCAGTTCCTTTATGTTAGCATACCACTCCTTCATATAATCGGGATTGGTAGTTAGCCAGCCTTTATCATTATCAGCTGCCTTAGTATGGTATAGGTCGGCATATTGCGGGTCGGCACCATCATAAGGTACACCTGCCAGCTCGCCGGTTTTGTCGGCCCTGTGCGATGCCTGGAACCAGGTATAACTGGCACCCAAATGCTCTGATACGCCGAACTTAAGCCCTTCTTTTTGCGCCGCTTTTTGCCAGGTGCCTACCACATCTTTATGCGGCCCCATATTAAAGGCGTTCCATTTATGGAGCTGTGATTTCCATAAAAAGAAATTATCATGGTGGCTGCCCATGCTTACAAAATATTTAGCACCGGCTTTTTTGTATAGCGCCATTAGCTTTTCAGGATCCCATTTTTCGGCCTTCCATAAGGCGATGATATCCTTATAACCAAATTTTGATGGCGGCCCGTAATTGGCCACATGGTATTTGTTTTGGCGGCTGCCTTGCTCATACATACCCCTTGCATACCAGTCGCCCTGGCGCGGTACGGCCTGCGGGCCCCAATGCGCCCAAATGCCAAACTTAGCATCCCTAAACCACTCGGGATATTTATATTCTTTTAACGATTCGTCCGTTGGTTTAAACGGCCCGGGGTTTATGGGCAATTGTTGTGCTTTGGTTAAAAGCGTACCCACTGTTAGCATACCCATTAAAAGGTATTTCAGGTTGGTCTTCATAATTTATAATTGGTTAAACTAATATAG
>JACMRC010000145.1 GCA_014376655.1 Mucilaginibacter sp.
ATTACCCATTATAGGCTCTTCGCTTTCAAAGGCTACTATAACGTTCATACCTTCTTTTAAAAACTTTACGGCAGGGCCAAATAAAGCCTTAGGTACGGTATGTTGGTCGTAAGTATCATTATCCATGATCACTAAACCATTACTATCATCATATAAATATTGGTAATTGCTGGTTTCTACACGGGCAATAGTTACATCCTCGTCTGTACGGAAACGATATTCGACAAGCTTGCCGCTTTTAACGTTACGCATACGTGCCTGGTAAAAGGCGCGCAGGTTGCCCGGTGTACGGTGTAAAAATTCTTCTACCTGTAACAGCTCGCCGTTAAAGCGCAGAATGTTGCCATTTTTTACTTCGGATGCTTTAGACATAATAATATTATTGAAGGCGCAAACTTAGGGAGTTATGTGTAAAGTTGCAAGGGGAGCTTAAGGCTAAAAGCACAAAGCTGAAAGCATTGACAATATACCCCCAAGCTTTCAGCTTTCACCTTTATGCTTTCGGCTTATAAAGTAGCCATATCAATCACAAAACGATAACGCACGTCGCCTTTAACCATACGGTCATAAGCTGCGTGGATATCTTTGATGTCGATCATTTCGATGTCTGACACTATTTTATGTTCGGCGCAGAAATCCAACATTTCCTGAGTTTCGGCTATACCGCCAATGCCCGATCCGGCTAAACTTTTACGGCCGCCCAATAAGCTAAATGCAGCAATGCTTGCCGGCTCTGGTGGAACGCCTACGCAGATATGCACACCATTGGTTCTTAACAATCCCAGGTACATGTTAAAATCGTGTGGTGCTGATACGGTATCTAATATAAAATCGAAAGAGTTTTTAGCTGCTTCCAATTGTTTAGGATCGGTAGTCACTACAAAGTGGTGCGCACCCAAGGCTTTAGCATCTGCCTCTTTTTTTGGTGATGTACTTAAAACAGTAACCTCGGCACCAAAAGCAACGCCAAATTTAACGCCCATGTGGCCCAGCCCGCCTAAACCTAAAACGGCCAGTTTATGGCCCTTGCCAACTTTCCAGTGGCGCAGTGGCGAGTAGGTTGTTATACCTGCACACAATAAAGGCGCGGTAGCTGCAAGGTCTACATCGTCTGAAATATGAAGCACAAAATCCTCGTTAACCACAATGCTATTTGAGTAGCCCCCGTAAGTAGGTGTCTTTTTGTCTTGCTCTAACCCGTTATAAGTTGCAGAACTACCGTTAAGACAATACTGTTCCAGGTCCTCTTTGCAATTTTCGCACACACGGCACGAATCTACCAGGCAGCCGGTTCCAGCCAGCTGACCTACCTTAAAGTTCTTAACATGATCGCCAACCTTTACAATACGGCCAACGATTTCATGACCCGGCACCATTGGGAAAATCCCGGGGAACCAATCATTTTTTATTTGGTGAAGATCTGAGTGGCAAACACCGCAGAATAATATATCAAATTGCACATCGTGCGGGCCAACTTCGCGTCTTTCAAAATCCCAAGCGGCAAGATCTGTTGTCGGCGACTGCGCCGCGTATCCTTTTACTGGTATCATAAGTAGTTTTTTAGTTTGTTTACAGAATAAGTTAAAGGTACAGTATCAGTTATTGCTTTACAAAGTAGTTATTACATTATTGTGCAATAATTTACTCTTCCTTACCTTTCAACATCGCCAGCGAATAAAAGCTATTACGCCAGCAAATGCCGCCTTGCTTAAGCGTTATAAAAGTTGAGCGTACAAATATATAAGCCATTAAAAAACCGGCGAAAGGTATCATAAGCGCGTACCACCATTTATTGGGCACCACTACTATCATGTATACTATTTGTGCCAGCAAAATACCAAGAGCCATCAGCCTTATGGTGGTATCACCAAAAATAAACATTATGGGCATGGGCAGCGCCTGGCATAACAGGCAGGAGAGCATATAGCCAAATGCTAAAAAAACGTTATAGTTAGCAGTAGCGAAGCTGTTTTTCATTAATCCATCCACAAACTGGCCCAGGTTTTTGTACCATTCCAAACTAAGTGCGCCAACGCCGCTCAATACATCCTGCCGCAAACCCGCTCTTTTAATGTGGTATCCCAGTTTAACATCATCATCAGGGCGAAGTTTTACACGCTCATGAGTACCTGCTTTTTCGTAAGCCGTACGCGTTACCAGGCAAAAAGCCCCAACGCCTATATGTGACCAACTATTGGGTTTAATGGAATTCCATGGGCGCAGGTAAATCATCAGCATAGCGCCAAATGTTGCTAAAACACTATTCAATATTTCTGAGCGCGATACAGTCTTGGGCAATACGGCCAGGTTATCCAAATTATTTTTTAAAGTATAGCCCATAGCCTTGTTTATCGCATCAGGGTGATACGCTATATCTGCATCGGTAAACAGCAACCACTCTTCGTCGCTGCCTTTATAGCCCTGGTACAGTGCATTGTTTTTACCCAGCCAGCCATGAGGTAGTTCGGTTATGGTATTGACAGTAATTTTAGGGTACTGCTTTGCGAAGTTTTCGAGTATCTCTGGAGTTCGGTCAGTCGAGCGATCATTTACCACTATAATTCGATAATTATCGTAATTAATATTACATACACTTTGCAAAGCATGTTCAAGGTCTTCTACCTCGTTGCGTACCGGGATGATAATGGCTAAAGAAGGCTGAACGGTAGTTAAGGGCTGCTTACTTAAGCGTTTAATTTTGGTAAAGCCCCAGAGCAGGTAAATAGCGATACCTATACTGGTAATTGTTGAAATAATGCTATAGATGAGTAATACCATGATGGCCTATTACTTATAATCAACAATGTTAAGCCGGTTCTTGCAAAAACTATACTCATGTTCCTGGTTAGAACAGACGATGGTTAACCTATCCTTTGCAAACTGTTGCACCAAGCTTAAATACCATTCTACACCTTGCGCGTCTAAGTTTGAAGTAGGTTCGTCCAGCATCAATATCGGCGTGTCGGCACAAAAAGCAAGCGCCAGTTTAAGGCGTTGTTTCATGCCCGATGAAAAATAGCGGATCAGTTTGTTTGAACTACCCGGCAAATTAAGCAGATCAATTATGGCCGCTTTGTCTATACCTGGCTTGTAATTTTTAAATTTGAAATGGAAGTCTATCATCTCCTCCAGCGAAAACTCCTCTATGAGTTCCAAATAAGGTGCAGCCAAACTAAGGTGCTGAAACACCTGTTCAACCTCGACTCCTTTATCGGCAATAAAATAATTGATAGTACCGGCAGATGGTGACAGGCTACCGTTTAATACAGCCATTAGGGTTGATTTACCCGAACCATTTGACCCCAGTATGGCATAGCTTTCGCCGCTGATAAATGTATAGTCTACCCCTCTAAAAATCCAGTCACGATTGAATCGTCGGCCTATTTGACTAAGCTTGATGGAGAAATTGTCATTTGTCATTTGTCATTCGTCATTCGTCATTTATGATAACCTTTGGATTACCGGCCCGTCCTATTAATGACTAATGACCAGTGACCAATGACTAACTACTACCAAACCCCTTCATGATACCACGCTGCGAGTTTTGTACAAAGTTGATGATCTCGTCGCGCTCTATGGTTGGGTTAAATTCGGCTTCTATAATATCCAATGCCTTGGTCATGTTGTAGCGTTTCAGGAAAATTATCCGGTAGATCTCCTGGATCTCATTAATGGTTTCACTTGAAAAACCACGACGACGCAGGCCTACCGAATTGATACCGATGTATGATACCGGTTCTCGACCCGCTTTGGTAAACGGAGGTACGTCTTTACGCACCAATGATCCGCCCGATATCATGCTATGCGCACCTATCTCCACAAACTGGTGCACTAATGAGCCGCCACCTATAAAGGCGAAATCGTATACATTAATGTGTCCCGCCAATTGGACCGAGTTAGCAACTATTACATTGTCGCCTATCACACAATCGTGCGCCACGTGTACATAAGCCATTAGCAAGCAATTATTGCCAATAGTGGTTGTATTTTTATCTAAAGCGGTACCACGGTTAAGGGTTACGCATTCGCGGATAACGGTATTATCGCCAATGGTTACCGTGCTTGGTTCGCCTTTGTATTTCAGATCCTGCGGCGGGGCCGATACTACAGCACCCGGGAAAACACGGCAATTTTTTCCAATACGTGCGCCATCCATAATTACGGAGTTTGAGCCCACCCAGGTGCCTTCACCAATTTCTACATCCTTGTGGATGGTAACAAAGGGTTCAATAACCACGTTATCGGCAATTTTTGCCTGCGGGTGTATATATGCTAAAG
>JACMRC010000146.1 GCA_014376655.1 Mucilaginibacter sp.
CGGCTGGACAACCAATCCTGCTGTATTTGTAATAGTAGTTGAAGCTATGGATGGCAAACGCATATATGGCGGGGCGCGTGTCCATGTATCGGGCGGTACAGAGCGGCTGCCTATAGAGCAGGCAGTAAGTATACTTGACCCCGGGATACATAAATTAGTTTGGGAATACGGGCATAGTGGTACCGGCGAGGTTTGCGGTTTATGGAACTCGCAGGAATTAGCCGGCTACGGCATTGGTACGCCTTTATTAATACGTACCGGTATTGCTATTGCGGCACAATTGGGTATACAAACACTGTTTGCACTATGTGCCCCATATACAGTGCAGCCCGTTGTTAATTGTGGCATGGTGTTGATAGATAGTATTGGCAACAAGGGGACATTTTATTACCCTAAGCTTGACCTTGTTGCTACCGCGATGGTATTAAATGACCTAAATGCACTAAGCCTGGCTAACGAAGATGACAGGAAAGCCATATTTAAAATGAGGACCTATACCGACGATTGGACAATTACCGAGCTAAAGCAGCGGGAAATAACTATACACTTTGCTTTGAGTATACCACGATTAGATGAATGGAACCTGTCTGCCTTTATAGCTTCAGCAAACCAGGACTTTTTAGAGGTGGATTTTAACGAACGCGATTTAAATTTTTTATAATACTAAACTAACTGCATAATGTCTGAGAAACATTACGATATCAATTACTTGCAAAATTCCAGGCGATTATTAGTTAACCTGAAAGAAGCATCATACACCTACTTCAATAATATAAATACAGGCTCCATTGTTGACCTTGGCTGCGGTGCAGGTAAAGATGTAATTGAATTAGCCAAAATAGTTGGCAAAGACGCTAAGGTTATCGGGATAGATCATGACCCGGTGATGGTTAACCAGGGTAATGAAGATGCCAAAAATATAAGCAACGTAGAGTTTATACTATCAGAAGCTTATCCTTTACCATTTGCAGACGCGACTATAGCTGGGTTTCGTACAGAGCGTGTGGTACAACACCTTAAAGAGCCGCAAAAAGTGGTAGATGAGATTTACCGTATATTAAAGCCCGGCAGCCCTTTTGTAATTATTGAAACCGACTGGCATAGCTTAACTTTTTATACACCATTTGTTGAGGTGCAAAAAAAGATAAACAGCTACCTTACCGATGCTAAGATCAATAATGGCTTTGCTGCACGCAAACTAACCGGGTATTTAAAGCATAGTGAGTTTAACGATATAAAGCTTGAGATACATCCGTTTGTATTAAGTACATTGGATGAAGCAAATCAATATTTGTGGGTTGAGAAGATGGCTACTGAAGCCGCAGAGAATGATTATATAGCGAATAATGAATACAAGCAGTTTTACACTGCATTACAACAAGCAGATGATGAAGGTTATTTTGCCTGTTCAATAAACCTGGTGGTAGTAACCTGTATTAAATAAGTATAATGAGTAAACAAGTACTTAAAGCAGTAGTATTTATTTGTTTGGTGCTGTCAGGCATGCGGGTTAACGCTAATGTTATAATTGGTGGTGGCTCGGGCAGGGTAATGATAGGCAAGGACATCTACGTTTTGCAAACGGCCAATGAGCTTACTTTTGCCGACGCGCTTAAATCAGCCGCGTTTAAAAAATATGATAAGGATGTGCCTAACCTGGGTCTCTCTGCTGTTAGTGTCTGGCTTAAGTTTACAGTTACTAATCAAACTAAAGGCACTAAACTGCTTTTAGATGTGGGCTATCCCATACTGGATGAAGTTGAGTTTTTTGAAGCTGATACTAACGGGCAATACCATAGCCTGCTAATGGGCGAGATAAAGAACTTTAAAGATCGTAAATACGCACATCCTGATTATATTTTTGAACTTGATATCCCCCAAAACAGCACCCGGACCTATTACCTGCGTGTTAAAAGTGCCGAGCAGTTAATATTGCCAATTTCTGTTAATGAGCCAACTGCACTATGGCAAAATTTAAATAAAGAGAATGTATTGTCGGGATTGTTTATAGGGGCTATAATCATCATGTTTCTTTATAACCTTTTCATATTCTTTTCTGTACGCGATAAGAGTTATCTGTACTATGTAATATACGTAGCATCGGTAGGCCTTACACAAATTGGTATTAAAGGTTTTACGTTTCAATATTTATGGCCCAATTCGCCGGCATTCGAATTAAAGAGTGTGATCATCTTTGCTTGTTTGGGCGCAATTGCCGCGTTGCTTTTTACCAAAATATTTTTAGATACCCCACAACGCGCGCGACGGTTTGATAAAGTGCTTACAGGCATAATAGTATTACTTGCAATAGCACTATTATTAACCGTGGTTGGAAAAATACAAATAGGTTTTCAGCTGATGCAGGTATCTAC
>JACMRC010000147.1 GCA_014376655.1 Mucilaginibacter sp.
AAACAGAAATAGGTTCTTTATAAAGAAGGTTTTTATTCACAGAGGCTTTAGACGGTTCTGTAATAACAAGATCTTGAGACTTTGCCTGGGCAAATCCGGACGTATTATAGCTGCATACAGCAAAAATGATAAAGGTGAATAGGTTTTTCATACGTTAAGTTACTAATATTCTCTCACCATCAACCCGTCCGCAAAATCGCGCAGGTATTGTTTGTTTTCTTCGGGTAGATTGATCTTTTCTAATGCTTCAAAAGCTTTATCGGCATAGGTGTGCATGGTAGTTTCGGCATGTTGCCTTACCTGTACTGCACTATATACGGTAGTAACCGCTTCTACTTTTTCCTGGTGATCAAACTGTTCAGCATTGATCCATTTGGTTAACTCGGCTTTTTGATCTGCATTAGCTAATTCAAGCGCTTTTATTAGCAGGTAAGTTTTTTTGTTAGATATGATATCACCGCCAACCTGTTTGCCAAATTTTTCGGGCGAACCATATATATCCAAAATATCATCCTGTAGTTGGAAAGCTAAACCAAGATTTTCGCCAAATTCGGCTATTAACTCGGCATCTTTCATATCGGCACCGCCTAATATCGATCCTATTTTTAAAGCGCCACCTAATACTACGGCAGTTTTAAGGCGGATCATGTAGATATACTCGTCGATCTTCACATCGTTCCGAACCTCGAAATCCATATCCAGTTGCTGGCCTTCGCAAACGCCAACAGCTGTACTGTTAAATATATCCAGGATAACCCGTAGCAGCCTGTCCTCAACCTGCATCATCAGCTTATAGCCTTCTATCAGCATCACATCGCCCGATAATATAGCCGCGTTTTGGTTCCATTTTTCGTGTACAGTAACTTTACCACGGCGCAATGGCGCATTATCCATAATGTCATCATGCATCAGCGTGAAATTATGGAACACCTCAATAGCAAGGGCCGGGGGTAATGCTTTCTCAACATCGCCACCAAATAAGTCGCAGGCCATTAGTAAAAGGGCAGGGCGCATGCGTTTGCCACCCATACTCAGGATATAATATATTGGCTCATATAACTCGGTAGGGTAAACCGGGTATTTAAGCTTGGTAACCGCTTTATCAATTAATAGTTGCAGGTCTTGTAGTTCTCTCATAGTAATAGGTTACAGGAAAAATTAATCCTGTACTAACGAAAAATCAATTTGCTTTTTAGTAAGGTCGACGTTTTTTACGCGTATTTTAACTTCATCGCCCAGTTGGTAGATCTTCTTTTTACGCTGGCCAATGATGGCATAATTTTTCTCGTCTAAGGTATAAAAATCGTCAGAGATATCGCGCAGCCTTATCATTCCTTCGCATTTATTTTCTATGATCTCTACATACATGCCCCATTCTGTAACACCCGATATAACACCGCTGTAAACGCTGCCAACCTGGTCTTTCAAGAACTCGGCCTGTTTGTACTTAACAGATGAACGTTCAGCATCGGCAGCTTTCTTTTCCATTGCCGACGCGTGCTGGCACATTTTCTCGTAATGATCTGCATTAACCGATTGACCGCCATCTAAATAATATTGCAGTAACCTGTGTACCATTACATCCGGGTAACGACGGATAGGCGAGGTGAAATGCGTATAATGATCGAACGCTAACCCGTAATGACTGCTGCTTTTTGTAGTATAAATAGCCTTCGCCATGGAGCGAATAGCTAAATGCGTTAAAACGTTTGCTTCCTTTTTTCCTACAACATCATCCATTAAAAAATTGAGAGACTTGGCTGTTTCTTTATCCGATTTAGTATTAATCTTATAACCAAATCGTGCGGCGAAATTAGCAAAGCTGGCCAACGCATCCGGCTTTGGCGAATCGTGGGCGCGATATACGAACGTATATTTTTGCTTTCCTTTGCCTTTGTTGCTTACAAACTCGGCCACCTTACGGTTGGCTAAAAGCATAAAATCTTCTATCAGTTTATGGGCATCTTTACGCTCTTTTACATATACGCCGGTGGGTTTGCCTTTATCATCAAGAATAAATTTAACCTCGGTAGTTTCAAAGCTAATAGCGCCGTTTTTAAATTTGCGATCGCGCAGGATATAGGCAAGTTCGTTTAACTTTAATATTTCGCTGCTGAAGTCTCCTTCTTTAGTTTCAATAACTTCCTGTGCTTCCTCATAAGTAAAGCGACGGTTGGAGTTGATAACGGTTTTACCAAACCATTCGTTTTGAATATTTGCCTGTGCATCTAACTCAAATACAGCCGCAAAACAAAGTTTATCTTCGTCAGGGCGCAATGAACATAAACCGTTTGATAAACGTTCAGGTAGCATCGGTATAACCCTGTCAACCAGGTAAACAGAAGTACCACGATCAAAGGCCTCCTTATCCAAAGCCGAATCTGGAATAATATAATGCGATACATCGGCAATGTGTACGCCAATCTCATAGTTGCCATTATCTAATATTTTAAATGATATGGCATCATCAAAATCCTTGGCATCAAACGGGTCGATTGTAAATGTAACCACATCCCTAAAATCGCGACGCTTTGCGATCTCCTGCGGAGTAATATCTGCTGAGATCTCCTCTGCATCCTGCTCAACTTCTTTAGGAAAAGATAACGGGAAACCATACTCAGCAAGTATGGCGTTCATTTCGGTATCATTCTCGCCCTGTGCACCTAAAATATGTTTGATACGCCCAACCGGGTTCTTAGCTTGTGCCGGCCAATCTGTTATTTCGGCGACTGCCTTAATGCCGTTTTTAGCACCGTTAAGTTCACCCATAGGGATGAAGATATCGTGCATCATTTTACGATCGTCAGGAATAAAGAACGCGTAACGGTCCGACAGTTTTACTATGCCGGTAAACTCCATTTTAGCGCGTTGCAATATCTCTATTACTTCGCCTTCCTGGCGCTTGCCTTTGCTTATTGCATAAACGTAAACCTTAACACGGTCGCCGTTTAAGGCATTGCGCAACTTACGCGGTGCAACAAAAATGTCGGTCTCGTCGGCATCATCTGTAACAATAAAGGCCGAGCCATCATTGGTTAGATCTACTTTACCTTCAACAAAGGTTTTTAGTTCAATTAGCTGGAACTTGCCAGGTGTTACTTCTTTAAGTGTTTGCTTAAATGCTTCTTCTTTTAAAATATCAAGTATGGTATATTTTGCATCAGGGTCGCGTACGTTCAATTTGGCCGATACCTGCTTATAGTTAAGCGGTGTGTTGCCATTTTGCTCAAAAATATCAAGTACCATTTGGGTGAGTACCGTATTTATTGTTGCGCTGTGTTTCTTTTTATTAGACATAGGGTAGTATTGTATTTATGCGAAAGTACCGAATATTAAGTTATACAATTGTAAAGATTGACTATTGACACTGCCACTTAAAATATAAAGTATCCGCCGGTGTTGTTTTTAAGCCAAACCTCAACTTCTTTTAATTTGGACTTAATAGCGTCCATTAAGTCAAAGACATCATCGTATCGATTTGTTTTTGCGTTAACATTTACAATACAAACTTTTAGGGTTTCAACTTTTTGTTGATAGTATAGATTTTTATCGTTGGTGAGTAGCACATCGAAATAGTTGTCTGCCATTAATTGCAGTAAGTCACCATTTTTTGTTCCGAGCCACTCCATATCACGAACGGTATAGACATCAAGATTTGCTTCTATAAACCTATATTTAAGTTTTGTGGGAAGTTGCTCGTCAATTAATATTTTCATGTAACTGAGCTTCAATTAATAACTGCTCAGATACTTTTAATACTGTAAGGCAGTGTTCGCGAGGTATATAATCGAAATCGTTTAAAAAATCGTTTAATGAGTCCCCAGCTTCCAAATAATCAAATAGATTTTTAACAGGCACCCTTGTTCCTTTAAAAACAGGAATACCACCTAATACATCCTTATCAACACTTATGGCTTCATTAACTTTCATAATAATGTCGTTATAAATCAAATATAACTATTATTCATTTAAAAAGCAGGGATAGAATCAATCAACCGCCTGGTATATTCTTCTTTTGGATGAGTATAGATTTCATCCGGATCGCCAATTTCAATGATCTCTCCTTTATTCATTACCATCATACGGTCGGAGATATGTTTGATGACTGACAGGTCATGCGAGATAAAGATGTAGGTCAAGTTAAACTCCTGCTGCAACTCTCTTATCAAATTCAACACCTGCGCCTGTACTGAAACATCCAGCGCCGATACCGACTCATCGCAAATAATGAACTTAGGCTGTAAGGCCAAGGCACGTGCAATTACAATGCGTTGCCGCTGGCCGCCCGAGAACTCGTGGGGGTAACGGTTAAAATGTTCTGGTAGCAGGTTAACTCGTTCAAGTAGCTCAATTACGCGTTTCTTGCGTTGTGTATTGTTGTTATATAAGTTATGCACCTGTAACGGTTCCATAATGGACTCGCCAACAGTAAGCCGTGGGTTAAGCGACGAGTATGGATCCTGGAAAATGATCTGGATGTCGCGGCGTATATTGCGCAGGTCGGTTTTGTTGAGTTTCCGCAGGTCATTACCTTCAAAATTGATAGTGCCTGCCGTCGGTTCTATCAATCTTAAAATGCTTCGTCCGAGGGTCGTCTTTCCACACCCGGATTCACCAACCAAACCCAACGTTTCACCGGGATATACATCAAAACTTACCTTATTTACCGCCTTTATCACGTTCTTGGACTGGCCGAAGATTCCCGAACTTACCGGGAACCAGGTACTCAACTCTTTTACTTCCAACAAGGGTTGCTGGCTGTATAGCCTTTTCTTGCGTTCGGCTAATTCCGCTTTTGGATAGTTGTATTCCTTACGGATATCTGCTATACTGGTATCTCTATTTGTAAAATCGGCTATAATGGGTAGTTTTTTAAGGTGATACTTAACCGCTGGCCGGCAAGCTAATAAACCTTTAGTATAGGGGTGTTGCGGATGTGTAAACAGCGTTGTTGCCTTCTCTTGCTCAACTATCTCGCCTTTGTACATTACCAGTACGCGGTCGGCAATTTGATGTACCACGCCTAAGTCGTGGGATATGAATACCAGGCTCATGCCGCGTTCGTCCTTTAGTTTTTTTAGCAAATCTATGATGGTTTTCTGTACAGTTACATCAAGCGCGGTGGTGGGTTCGTCGGCAATTAGTATCTCGGGGTCGCAGGATAGCGCCATGGCGGTCATAACCCGTTGCTTTTGGCCGCCTGAGATTTGGTGAGGGTAGCTATCAAATATAGCCTCTGGGCGGGGAAGTTGCACTTCTTTGAATAGTTTGATAGCCTGTGCCTTGGCTTCGGCTGCTGTCGTGCCCAAATGAAGCTGTATGGCCTCTGTAACCTGGTAACCGCAAGTAAGCACCGGGTTTAGCGACGTCATAGGTTCCTGGAAGATCATGGCTATGCGGTTGCCGCGTACAGCGCGTATTTCTTCTTCAGAGATACCAAACAAGTCTATATCATCCAACAACACCGTGCCGCTAACCATCGAATTGCTTTTATCAAGCAACCGCATTAAGCTTAATGAAGTTACTGACTTGCCCGAACCCGACTCGCCAACTATACCAATGGTTTCGCCTTTTGCGAGGTTGAAGGAGATACCTTTAACCGCATCAAACAAACCATTAGGTGTTTTAAATTGAATAGTAAGATTGTTTACACTGAGCATATTAACCTACTATAGTGATGTTGTCATCTTCAATCAACGGCTCGCCACGGTAGCGCCTTAGCAGTTGGGCGGTGGCTACTACATCTTTTTGGCAATAAGTGCTTATGCGCTCTAACTGGTTGTCCTTCCAATAAACCGAGCCAACCATACTGCCGTCTATATCGTCTTTTGGGGTGGGGATGTTAAATATAGAGGTGAGTAAATTTAATGAGGTGTAACTCTTATAGTCGCCAAACTTCCATAGCTCCATGGTGTCCAGGTGATTGATCTCCCAGGGCTTCTTGCCGGCTATCTCCAATTGCTTGGGCAGGGGCAGGCCGTTAACCAGCATGCGGCGGCAGATGTATGGGAAATCAAACTCCTTTCCGTTATGCGCTACCAGTATCAAACTTGGTGGTTGGGCAGCCAGCATGCCCGAGAAGTTCTCTAACAACTCTTTCTCGTCATGCCCTGCGAACGACTTAACACGCATTCCTCGAATTGACCCGCCGGTAAACACGCCTACCGAGATACAGATGATCTTACCAAACTCGGCCCAAATGCCAGCGCTTTCATAGAACTCTTCGGCGGTCTCCTCCTTGCGGATGCGTTGGGTTTTAAGGTCCCAAAGCTTTTTGAAGTGTTCGGGTAGCTCATCGTGCGTTGCGTGTTGCGGCACGGTTTCAATGTCTAATACCAATAAATTACCAAGGTCGTACTGTTCAAGCATGTGGGTAGTGTTATAGTACAGCCAATATAATGATAGCTATCGAATTAGGAAAGTAATATCAATCTACTGACAGCTGCCTGACAGAAAAGGAGGCGTAAATAATAAGATACTTATTTAATATATTGATTTTGGTGATTTTTTGAGTGGATCAGTTAAAGTGAATCATGCCTAATATTCTTAGGTATAAAGCATTTTTGCCTTTAAATTATGCTGTATCATACATACGGACTAACGACATCGATTGCATAAATTTTAGTAATCATTTGTTTTAAAAATAGGATATTGGCATCAATTATAAATCATGAGGATCAAACTAACATTATCCGGCTTGTACTGCCTGTTTGCACTAACAAGCTATGGGCAAAAAAAGCAAGCCTCGCTCGTTCCACTAACCCCCTCACAAGCACCCGATTATTTCTGTACCTGGAACATACAAGGCTATGTTGGCAACTACAAGTCGTCTGTAAAAACCAGGCAGGAAATGTTAGAGCGGAATATATTTGGCGATAGAACTTACGAAGGATGGGGCAAGCAATTTGCTAAGATACATAGTGATCTTTATTTGGTATTGGATGATGATTGGGAAACGCCGCTTAACGGCGACAAAAGTTACTACGGTAGCCTAATTGTTGATGATGAACGGTTCCCGTCTGTTAAAGGTTTATCTCCCGAGCAAAAGTTAACCTCGTTATCAAACAAAACAAAAAGCTTTGGCTGGAAAGGATTAGGCCTGTGGATCTGCGCGCAACAGGCTCCGCGCTATACCAATACTAATAATGAAGCGTACTGGACCGAACGCTTTAATTGGATGAATAAAGCCGGTATTGGTTATTGGAAGGTAGATTGGGGCAATGATTCAAAAAGTGCCGAATGGCGGGCGGCGTTAACTGTGTTGGGTAAGAAAATAGCGCCCAACCTGATCATCGAGCAGGCCATGACCCCAACGGCTATGACAACCGCCGAAGTGTATCGTACTTATGATGTAGAGAATATCATCGCCGTTCCGCACACTATCGACCGTATAGCTAAACTATTAACAGCCTTACCCAAAGGCAAAGCGGTAAGCATTATCAACTGCGAAGATGAGCCGTATATAGCTGCCGGCACCGGTAGTGCCATAGGTATTATGCGCCATGCCTTTAATGGTAACCTGCCCAATGGGAAACCCGATCATGCATTCCCGGCTGTAGGTCGCGACCTGAAAAACAGGATGGATGAGGTTGTACGTGCTGTAATGTGGCATAGGATAGCTTCGCCGTTTGGGATCAATAAAACTGACTTCTATATCGATACCGTACAATTGCACGATTACTGGTTAATGAAAGATAATGAAACATGGATGACGGGGCATGGCGAAGGTTATAGAAATGCATTTCAGGCTCCGGCTGTAATTACCCGCGGATTGGAAAAACCTTTGATCACCCTAAAAAAAGGAGATACTCTTGTACCATATATTTTAGCCTCCAAATACCCTAATGGTGCTATAGCCATCGCGTCAATCGGCCGCACGATTGGGCGCGAATATCTTACACCTCGTGCTGATGTTATAATAAAAGTAGCAGGTAATACGCAACCTTTTGGCATTTTCGGACATTATAATTCGCTGACCTTGCAGGTTGAAAAGCTAACCACCTTTACCAAAGTTTTAGCACAGGACCTTGCGGGAAACACCCCGACAGATATTACCAATCAAATTTTTCGAAAGGGAAATAAGATAACCATACCTGGTACAGTAATCGATAAAATCGGCTTGTCCGCTGGTACAAATGGTGATAAGTCTGAGCCAGGGTTGGTGTTGGTGTTTAAGAAATAGTCTGTATCCACCAATATTTCAAGTTGTCATTCTGAGTTATAAAATCCCGGCGGGACTTTGAAGGTGAAATGACACGTTACGTATCAAACTTACCTTTTGGAAAACTAAGTTTAACATTTTACAACATGTCATGGGTAGCGTAGAGAAAGATGATAAAATATTCTTAATTAACCGGCAAATGAAAGCAAAAACTGCTGCCTACGCCCGGTTCGCTGTCAATACTAAAAGTGCCATTATGTTTTTTTACAATCTCAGCGGCAATGTATAGGCCCAAGCCAACACCCTGGAATTGCTTGGCAATTTTGCTTACTCTGAAAAAACGTTTAAACAATTGGTTTATGTCTTCTTTGGCTATACCTATACCGTAATCTGTTATGCAAACAGTTATCTGTCCATCCTTAACAAAAGCACTTACCTTTACCTGTGTGGCATCGGGCGAATATTTGATGGCATTGTTTAACAAGTTGATGATAACCCGCTCCAATCTAAACTGATCGCCGGTGTAAAATACATCTACAGAGTTTTCTAACACGATTTTATGTTGCGCCGAGATCTGTTGTACGGTATCGATGCTTTGGGTAAGTATATCTGTAAAAAAGAATTCGCTTACGTTTAGGTCTATCTCGCCCGAATTTATCTTGGTAACATCCAATAGATCTTCTATCAGCCGCTCTAACCGCAAAACGCTTTGATTGGAACGCGTTATAAATGGATAAGCGCGGTCCGTATTATTTAATGATTTTTGTAAGATCTGGTTAATTGCTTTAATATTGGTAAGCGGTGTTTTTAACTCGTGGCTAACCATATTAAAAAACTCATCCTTTTTTGCATCAGCTATAATCCGTTTTTCACGTTCCTCGTTCTGAAATATCAGTTCTGTATTTGCAATTGCCAATTCATCGGCACGTTTTTGTTTTTCCTGGTTTTGAAAAATAAGTTCGCGGTTGGCAATGTCCAACTCATCGGCCCGTTTTTGTTTTTCCTGGTATTGAAAAACCAGTTCGTGGTTGGCAATAACCAATTCTTCGGCACGTTTTTGTTTTTCCTGGTATTGGAAAACCAACTCACGATTGGCAATGATCAGCTCTTTTGCACGATCCTCTTTTTCACGGTTCTGAAAAAGTAATTCGGTATTGGCTAATATTAACTCGGCAGCACGTTTTTCCTTTTCTTCATTCTGGAAATTCAGCTCAATATTGGCAAGGATCAATTCGGCGGCCCGTTTAGCTTTTTCCTGCTGTTCGTATAACAACTCGGCAATAGCAGTTTCCAACTGCTTGTTAGCAAACTTTAATTGTTCGGCAAGATCTTCCATATACGTATCGTTTTCAGACGATTAGTCAGCCGATTACCCGGTTGAAAAAATCGGTAGAAGATAGATAAATAAATTGGTATTCAGTTTTTAACTTATTCCTTAACTAAGTCCACCGGCAACCTATCAATCGTTTGCATTTCTACTCGCCTGTAAAAAACCTCGGCACCTTCTGACTGTAGCTGTATTTTGCCTTTGGCAAGAGGGGTGAGCACACCTTTTTCATTCTGGCTATTATGATAAAGCAGCATTGCAACTTTACCGTTTACTACGTGGACGCTGGTATCGCCATGGCAATACAGGTCCAGCGTGTTCCATTCGCCCGATGGTTTTTCGTAGCTAATACCTTGTTTGGTGCAATGGCGACCTTGTTTGTTACCATCGCTAAACGTGGTAAGCACGCCCTGCGGACTATAAACAAAATTATTATCCCCTTTTTTAATTGCCGGGATATCGGCGGTGCCACCTGCACAGCCCCAGAAATCGCCGCAGGTGCCTTCCTCTACCTGGAATTCCTGCGCACGCATCCAAGCGCCATAATCGGCACCATACGGGCCAACCGAGTGGTAAAGAAGCCCGCTATCCTTATTGCCTTTTTTACGTTGTCCCCACTGTAATTTACCCCATTTAAATTGCAGGCGCAAATGGTAATTCTCAAATTCGGTTTTAGTAATGATGGCACCCCAGCCATCGCCGGATATCCTTATGGCCGGTTCATTATCTTCTTTTACAATGGTAAACACCTGCCGCGGGTCGTTATTAAGGCCCACCGGGGTTGGGGTAATGAATTTGCCTTTATCATCCAGGTCAGGGCCAAGGTAACTGTCCCAACCTTTAAGGCTTTTGCCGTTAAATAATTGCGTCCATTTAGGTTCTTTTAACTTCGAGGTAAAGCCAAAAATAAAAGTGCACAGCAATAAGGCGATAAGGTATTTACGAAACATGGCGGTTGTTATTGGTTGCTTTAAAGATAGCGTTTTATTAATTTATTTAATATCATGAGATTAAGAGCGATGGATTTGTGCGATTCCCCTTTTGAGAGTAATAGCCTATAAAAAAAGCCTCCCGAAAACCGGAAGGCTGATATATTTCCAAGCAAGTAAACTACTCACTATTCACAACTCACTACTATGTAGTATAACCTAATATCTTTAATACCTGTTTACTATTTTGTTCCTCGCCAAATACCTCGAAGTTAAATGTTTCGTCGCGGTTGCGGCGGATGATAACATGTTTAGGCGATGGCAGCAGGCAATGGTGTATACCACCGTAGCCGCTTAAAACTTCCTGGTAGGCACCGGTATTAAAAAAGCCTAAGTATTGCACCTTACGCGTCTTAGGCATAAATACGCTGTTCATGTGCGCTTCCTGGTTGTAGTAATCCTGGCCGTCGCAAGTTATGCCACCAAGGTTAACACGCTCATACTCGTTATCCCAATTGTTTATCGGCAATAGGATATATTTTTGGTTAAGTGCCCAAACATCCGGCAGGTTGGTTATGAATGATCCATCCAGCATTAACCAGCGCTCACGGTCGTTTTGTTGTTTACGGCCCAATACCTTGTACAATATACCCGATGCTTCCGCACAGGTATATTTACCAAACTCGGTAATAATATCCGGTTCCATGGTATCGTTATCAGCACAGATCTCTTTGATCCGGCTTACGATCTCATTGATCATGTACTCGTA
>JACMRC010000012.1 GCA_014376655.1 Mucilaginibacter sp.
AACCATTTGGCTATTGTAGCTTAATGGAGTTTTGAGTCGTGGGTTTTGAGTGATGAGTTATATTTTGAGTGATGAGTTATATTATACCTTACTCATCACTCAAAACCCATAACTCACTACTGTAGTTTTATCTGTAATGTATCGGTAACAATAATTTCCGGTTTGCCTTTATAGTCTATCACCTGCCCGGTTATGCATACTTTTTTACCTTTAAAGTATTCTTCGGGCGCTACTCTAAACTTCTTACGGTCATCGCCTTTAATTAAGAGTGTAAGCACTTCGTTAGGGTGGCTGCCACCAACATCAACCAAAGTAATGTTTGATCCGCTTAAAAACTTACCGCCAAATACCTGGTCGCAAATAACAACTTTCTCGTTAATGTGCTTTGCAGCGTCTTTAGCAGTTATGCTGGTTTGGGCGTAGCTTTTTATGGTAGTTACTGCTATTACAAAGCCGGTTAGGATGATCAGTTTTTTCATTTGGTGTTTAATTATCAATTGTAAAAATACAAATTATAGTGCTTTATAACGCGGTTGTTTATAGCTTGCCGCTATTTTAATTACTCACCGCTTACTTTTGTTGTAGATTATTATGCCTACATTTGCACTTTAATAAATAAAATAATGCAAAAAGAAGGAACAGTAAAATTTTTTAATGAAACAAAAGGATTCGGATTTATTACACCAAACAGTGGTGGCCAGGATGTATTTGTTCATTCAACAGGTCTGATCGACGAAATCCGTGAAAACGATAAAGTTGAGTTCGAAGTAGAGAACGGCAGAAAAGGCCTTAATGCGGTAAATGTAAAAGTTATTTAATTATAATATTTTCAACACGTATTCAAAAACATCCGCCCATTTTGGGCGGATGTTTTTTTTTGGTCCTGTACCGGCTGTTGGCACTGTTGTTGTATTAACCTACACATCTACATTAAAAAATTGAAAATCATGAAAGATCAATCAAAACTTATAGCAGCCTTATTAGTAGGTGCAGCCGCAGGCGCAGTACTTGGATTATTATTTGCACCGGATAAAGGCGAAGAAACAAGAGGCAGTATAGCCGGTTATGCTGATGATTTTGTTGGAAAAGCGAAAGATAGGGCTCGCTCGGCATCAGATCAGTTAAAAGATTATGGCACCAATGCTTACGAAAAAGCTAAATCAAAACTTGGTAGTGCAGCTGATGATCTGTATAATTATAGAGACGGAGTGTCTGACGAGATCCGTTTAAAAGCTGATGATATTGCCGATGATGCACAAGATCATGTAAACAAAGCAAAATCTAAAGTAAAAAATGTGGCCGACGATGTGAATGATTCTATTCAGGAAGCGTAGACTCTATTATTGTTCAACAGAACAGTAATACACAAAAATAAATCGACTACAAAGGCTGTCTCAAAAAAGGAGGGCACTGAAAAAGTCCGGTTAAATCTGAGAAAAAAAAGGGGTTGTATCATAAATCATGAACAACCCCTTTTCCTTACCCTACAGGAGGGAACGACATATCTCTGATTCGTATAAACGATTCTCAGAGCGTCAAGTTGAATTTTTTACTGCTCTTTTTCAGCCTCAAATATTGAGGAGACTTTTTCGGTGCCCTCCAAAAAAGGGGCGGTCTTTTTTGTTTAAAACGTTTTTCGACACCCACACTCCACCCCAGCGTATTTAAAACGCTGCACCTTTCTTACATTCTCAAATTATTGCTTGACGCAGGTTTACCCAAGTAATTGAATTTAATTATGAATAAAAAAAGAAAAGTTATATATTTAACCCACTGTCATTGATTTGTTACATACAAACAACGGCAACATTCAGTGCCGCTAAGCACCGACAAACCATTATAAAAACTAAACAAAAGTAATAAAGGATCATTTTGCGCTATTCCTGTGCCGTCTCCCTGGTGTCATTGCCAGGGTTTATGCGCCGTGTAACATAGCAACAACTGTTTCAAATTAAAACTACGGCCCTCACTTATTTCAATCCCCCATATGTCAAAAATTCACTTAGCTTTTTTTTGTGTTGTTATTTTAGCCGGTTGTAGCCATGCTGACAAGGATAATTCAACTATCGCGACAGAAAAACCACTCTTTACATTACTGGATTCTTCTAAAACAGGAGTTTTGTTTAATAATCAGATCACAGAAGATTTTAACAAAAATATTTTAAACTACCAGGCCTTCTATAATGGCGGTGGTGTAGCCGTTGGCGATATTAACGGCGATGGCTTAGAAGACATATATTTTTCGGGTAATATGACTTCGAATAAATTGTATCTAAATCGTGGTAATATGAAGTTTGATGATATTACCGACCAAGCTGGCGTAGCAGGACGCGACGGCGGCTGGAAGAATGGTGTAAATATGGTTGACGTTAACGGTGATGGCAAATTAGACATTTACCAATGCTACTCGGGCAAAGGCGATGGCGAGAGCCGCAAAAACCAGCTTTTTATTAATAAGGGTTTGGATTCACATGGTATACCAATATTTAAGGACGAGGCAGAATCGTACGGCCTTGCCGATTCATCGTATAGTACCCAATCTTACTTTTTCGATTACGACGGCGACGGGGATCTTGATCTTCTTTTAGTAAACGAGAACATCAAGGCATTGCATGATCTGGATGATGCCGTCATCCAGCAGTTAAAAAAGGCAATAGATCCGCAGGCGTGCTCAAAATTATATAGAAATGACAACGGGCATTTTAAAGATGTAACCAAAGAAACCGGGCTTGACATGTCTACCCTATCTTATGGCCTAAGTGCCGCTATTGCCGATATCAATGGCGACGGCTTGCCGGATATTTATTTGTCCAACGACTATTCTATACCAGACAAGATGTACATCAACAATGGCAACGGCACATTTACTGATAAAATGCGCAGTACGCTTGATCATATTACCTTGTTTTCTATGGGTAATAGCATAACAGATGTTAATAATGACGGCCTCCCTGATATTTTCACCCTGGATATGCTTCCCGAAGATAATAAAAGGCAAAAACTACTGGCAGGCCTGGATAACTACGAGGCCTTTAACATTAATCTGCGTAACGGGTTTTATTATCAGTATATGCGCAATATGTTGCATATTAATAATGGCGACGGCACATTTAGTGAGGTAGGACAGTTGGCCGGCATTTCAAATACCGACTGGAGCTGGGCACCTCTGTTTGCCGATTATGATAACGACGGCTGGAAAGACCTTTATGTTACTAATGGTTATATGCGAGATTTTACCAACATGGACGTAATCAAGTTCAATGAAAATTATTTTAAAAGCATTAATGGCGAAATAGAACCCAAGCATGTATTGGATATGTTGAGTAACATGCCTTCGTCCGACGTTAAAAACTACATCTTTAAAAATAACGGGGGGCTTAACTTCACCAATAAAGATGTTGCCTGGGGTGTTAACATTCCATCAAATAGTAACGGCGCGGTTTATACAGATCTAGACAACGACGGGAATCTGGATCTGGTGGTAAACAACATTAATCACTCGGCTTTTATATACAAAAACATAGGCAATCCGGCTAAACATTACCTCAACGTAAAGCTAGTTGGGGCAGGCAAAAACACAGGTGGTATAGGCGCATTAGTAACCGTTTTTAACAAAGGAAAGCAGCAAGTTATACAGGAAATGCCAGCACAAGGCTACCTGTCGTCAGTATCCCCACAGCTGCATTTTGGTTTGGGTGACGATAAAAATATTGACTCGGTACGGGTAGTATGGATTGGCGGCAAGCAGCAGGTTATAAAGTACCTGCCCGCTAATCAATTGATCACATTAAAGCAAAGCGAAGCTTCAGCTACCTATCTTAAACCTGTAGCAGTAACGCCCTCGTTCAAAGAGATCTCATCGTCGTTAGCCGCAACACAGCAGCCTAATGAGATCAACGATTTTAAGCGCCAGCCGCTACTGGTTAACGCCATTTCATTTGTGGGCCCCTGCATGACCAAAGGCGATATAAATGGCGATGGGCTGGAAGATGTATTTGTTGGTGGCGACGGTAATGAGGCCGGTGCATTGTTTATCCAGCAGCGGGGCGGTAAGTTTATTAAAAACCAGCAGCCTTTTATGGCCGATAAAAAAAGCCAGGATGCCGATGCGGTCTTTTTTGATGCCAACGGCGATGGGCATATTGATTTATATGTAGTGAGCGGCGGCTACGCCAATTTTAAAGATGCAGACCCATTATTTCAGGACAGGTTATACCTTAATGATGGCAAAGGCAATATGGTAAAGGCTACGGGTGCATTGCCGGCAATGCTGGTAAGCAAGAGCTGCGCACGTGTAGGTGATTTTAACGGCGACGGCAAACCGGACCTGTTTGTGGGAGGCCGCAACGCTGGTTCCAGGTATCCCGAGGCGCCAAAGAGCTTTATACTTATTAACGACGGCAAAGGCCATTTCACAGATCAGATCAAAAAAATTGCTCCGGATCTGGAATATATTGGCATGGTGACTGATGCCGCGGTAATTGATATGAATGCCGATAAAAAACAAGATCTGGTATTGGTGGGCGATTGGCTTCCGGTTAGTGTTTTCATAAACCAGGGCGGTAAATTAAAAAACCAAACAGATAAATATTTTGATAAACAATACAACGGTTGGTGGAACAGCTTGAAGGTAGATGATTTTAACGGCGATGGTAAACCCGACCTGATAGTGGGCAACCTGGGGTTAAACAGCCAATGCAAGGTGAGCGATACTGAACCTGCCGAACTTTATTACAAAGATTTTGATGATAACGGTGCGGTAGATCCTATACTTTGCTTTTATGTTATGGGCAAAAGTTACCCATACCTTACCAGGGATGAACTGTTAGATCAGATGAGTATTATGCGTAACCGTTTCCCAGATTATAAAAGCTATGCCGATGCGAGTATTAATGATGTTTTTACCGACGAGGAACGAAAGGGAGCCAAAATATTAAAAACCAATTATTTAGCAACGGCTTATTTTGAAAGCACGGCGAGCGGCAAATTCAAAGAGAAAGCATTGCCCGTACAGGCTCAATATGCACCGGTTTATACCATCACGTCGCTTGATTATGATGGCGATGGGCATAAGGACCTTTTACTTTGTGGCAATATCTATCAATCGCGTATTCGTTTTGGACGATACGACGCCAATCATGGCATATTACTTAAAGGCGACGGCAAAGGTGGGTTTAGTTACGTGCCCGAGCAACAAAGCGGCTTAAAACTAAAAGGCGATGTCAGAAGTGTTATTACTATCAACAACACATTGTTTGTAGGTATCAATCAGCTAAAAATAAGAGCTTTTGAGTTCAACAAAAAATAAATCCATATACTCATATAAAACTATATACAAGTGAAACGATTAATAATTTACTTTGCTTTACTAACCTGTTTGTTTGGCTGTAAAAAACACCAAGACCAACCACAGCTCAGTAATAAAGATATTGCCAAAGTATTGGATCAAATGACTAAGTTTATGATTCATGACGTTACTAATCCGCCGCTGGCAGCACGGTTTTATTCTTACGCCTGTATTTCCGGCTATACGGTACTGTCATTAAATGACAAGAAAGTACTGCCATTAAAAGGGATTTTAAATGCCTTCCCTGATATCAAAACACCACTGGACTCTGGCGAATACTCGCCTCAACTCAGCGCTATATTAGCAATGAGCGGTACTGCCAAAAAAATGCAGCCATCAGGCAAGCAGTTTAAGAATTTCGAAAAGCTTTTTTTAGATTCATGCCGCAAAATTGGTTTTAGTGATGATATTATTGAGCATTCACAATCATACGCCAACCAGGTTGTCAAGCAGGTGATGGTATACGTTAAAGCGGACCGCTATAACCGCATCAGTAATTATCAGCGTTATACACCACTTGGGAAAGAAGGCACCTGGTTTCCAACTCCACCTGCTTTCTTTGCACCAGTAGAGCCGTATTTTAAAACTGTCAGAACCTTTATTATTGACAGCTGCTCGCAGTTTAAGCCGGTACCACCTGTCCCTTTTTCAACAGACAAGAATTCGGCCTTCTTTAAAATGATGAAGAGTAATTATATAGATGGCGGCTCGGGGCTTACTCCAGAGCATAGAGCTATTGCCGGATTTTGGGATTGTAATCCGTTCGCTATAAAAAACGAGGGCCATTTAATGGTTGGTATGAAAAAGATCTCGCCGGGGGCGCACTGGTTGGGTATTACCGGCATAGCCTGCCGGCAGTCTAAATTAAGCTTCTCTAAATCGATGGAAATTTATAGCATGGTGGCCTTCGGTCTTACTGACAGTTTTATAGGCTGCTGGGATGAAAAGTACAGAAGCAACAGGATTAGGCCTGAAACCGCGATACGTAAACTGATAGACCCAACCTGGAAACCGATGCTGCAAACCCCTCCATTTCCCGAATATGTAAGTGGGCATAGTTGCATATCGGCCGCGTCGGCTATTATTTTGACCTATTATTTTGGGCCTGATTACAAATACACTGATTCTGTTGAAGAATCTTACGGATTAACTCCGCGTACCTTTACCTCGTTTAAACAAGCGGCTGCAGAAGCAGCCATGAGCCGATATTGGGGCGGCATCCACTTTATGGATGGCAATACCAACGGCGTAGTTTTGGGGACAGGCGTGGGTAATTTCATTGTCGCTAAACTTAAATACCATAAAATAGTACCGGTGATGTAAACACCATTAAAATGACATAAACAAAATAGGCTGCCTTTTCTGAAGTGCAGCCTATTTTGCTTACGTATAAATTTAAAACTTGTTTACCCTCTAAAGGATAGTTTGAATTTACAATTTACCTAATTCCTGAACAAGGTCGATCAATTTGTTTGAATAACCCCATTCGTTATCATACCAGGATACAACCTTAACAAAGTTGTCATTTAAAGCAATACCTGCTTTGGCATCAAATATTGATGTACGTGCATCGCCTTTAAAATCTTCAGATACTACATCATCTTCAGTATAACCTAAAATACCTTTAAGTTCGCCTTCTGATGCATCTTTCATTGCTTTCTTAATGGTTTCGTAAGAAGCACCATTTTTTAAACGTACAGTTAAGTCAACCACAGACACGTCGGCGACCGGAACACGGAATGACATACCTGTTAATTTACCTTTTAACTCTGGCAATACCAATGTTACCGCTTTAGCAGCTCCTGTTGATGAAGGAATGATATTTTGGTAAGCACCGCGGCCGCCTCTCCAATCTTTAGCCGATGGGCTATCAACTGTTTTTTGAGTAGCGGTTACTGCGTGTACTGTAGTCATTAAACCTTCTTCAATACCAAAGTTATCGTTTAACACTTTAGCAATTGGTGCTAAACAGTTAGTGGTACATGATGCGTTTGATACAATTGTATGTGCAGCAGTTAAGTTTTTATGATTAACACCCATTACAAATGTAGGGGTGTCGTCTTTTGCGGGTGCGCTTAGTACTACTTTTTTAGCGCCTGCATCAATATGCTTTTGAGCTGTATCTAACGTTAAAAACAAACCGGTTGATTCGATAATTATTTCTGCGCCAATTTCGCCCCATTTAAGGTTAGCCGGGTCTTTTTCTGCAGTTACACGTATAGTTTTACCGTTTACAACCAAATGTCCGCCTTCAACACCAATAGTGCCTTTAAAAGGACCGTGAGTTGAATCGTATTTTAACATGTAAGCCATGTAATCGGGCTCAACAAGGTCATTAATACCAACAACTTCAATGTCTGGTCTTTCAATTGCAGCTCTGAATGCCAGGCGGCCAATACGGCCGAAACCGTTAATTCCTATTTTCATGATTTTTTAATTTTTATTTGAATAATACGTTAATAGATTGTTTATAGGTTCTTTTATAATGCCCGCAATTTCAAGCCCTGCTTCGGCACAGGTTTCACGCAGATAATCCTGGAATGCGAAAGCTACCGAGCCTTCAAAATGTAAAGGCGCTTGCGGGTATTGCTTATGTAAAGGTAACAAGTATGTGGATATTAGTCTATTAAATCCGTCTTTTATGACGCTTTTAAGATATTCGTCTCCATCGTTCTCTATAAAGAAGTCGCTGAACGAACTTAAATACAACGCCGTTTGCTTTTGGCGATATACTTTCTCTAACAGTGTTTTACGGTCGGCCTCATATTTATGAACAAATTTTTTCCGGAGGTTTTCTGGCAATGTCTCATTCATAAAACTTTTGATGAGTTGCCTGCCCAACCAATTTCCTGATCCCTCATCGGCCAATATATAGCCTAAGCCATAATTGTTTGGTTTAACCTTGCGGCCATCATACCAGGCAGCGTTTGATCCGCTGCCACAGATGCCAATTATGCCCGGCGTGTTACGGCAGCAGGCAATAGCAGCGCCCTCAATATCATGCGATATTGTGGCTTTAGCATTTTTAAAAAACGAGGAGAATGCATCCTGTACAACAACCTGTAACTCTTTTGACGAAGAGCCTGCACCAAAAAAATAAATACGCTTTATTTCTTCGGCATGATGTATCAGGTTGATGTTTTTATTCAGGATCTGGATGATGTGTTTCTCATCAATGAAATAGGGATTGATACCATTTGTTTTGAAGGACGCAATGGTTCTTCCTTTGTCTGACAAACGCCAGTCTGCATGGTTTGATCCGCTATATACAACCGCGATCATTATATGGAAAGTACCTCCACCATTTGTAACAAGTCTGCTTCCAGCTTAAAATCATGATGGCTTAAAGCCTCGTCAAGCGTGGTTATTTTAATATGGTTGGCCTCAAGCCCAACCATTTTTTGGCTGTGGCCTGCAATAAGTGCGTTAACTGCGGCAAAACCTAAGCGGCTGCCCAATACCCGGTCAAAACTGCTTGGTGCGCCGCCCCTTTGCAGGTGGCCCAATACGGTAACTTTGATGTCGTAATTAGTAATCTCTTTTTGAACAGCCTTGGCCAGGTCGTAAATGCCGCCGGTTTTATCGCCTTCGGCAACTATAACTATACTTGATGATTTCTTATTAGATTCGCCGTTTTTTAATTGCTTAATCAAATCATCAATAGCTGTTGATTTCTCAGGCAGTAAAATAGCCTCGGCGCCGCATGATATACCTGCACGCAACGCAATAGCGCCCGAGTCGCGGCCCATTACTTCAACAAAAAATAAACGATCGTGCGAGTCGGCAGTATCGCGTATTTTATCAATAGCTTCAATAACTGTATTGGTAGCGGTATCAAAACCTAAAGTATAGGTTGACCCATAAAGGTCATTATCAATAGTACCCGGTATGCCTATTACTGCAATATCAGGGTATTTTTGCGAGAAACGCAGCGCGCCGGTAAATGTACCATCACCGCCAATTACTACTAAGCCCTCAATACCTTGAGCCTTTATATTTTGGTAAGCAGTTTCCATACCTTCGTCTGTACGAAAAGGCAGGCAACGTGCTGTTTTTAATATGGTACCGCCTAAATTTAATATGTTACTTACAGAGCGGGTGCCCATGTCGTACATATCGTTCTCTATCATCCCCTTAT
>JACMRC010000148.1 GCA_014376655.1 Mucilaginibacter sp.
ACTGAAGCTCTTGTTGACGGTGATCGAGGCCGGACACCCCGCCATGGGCGCTGCATTGGTCACCATGACGTTGGTTCTCGCCAGGGCTCGGCCTTCGTAACTTCCTCGGGTTGATGTAATATTTTTCTTGCCAGTTCTCTTATTTTATGCGGCATGGTTGCAGAGAACAACAGGTTTTGACGTTTTTTAGGCAAGCTGTCAATGATGAACATGATGTCATCGTAAAAGCCCATATCCAGCATACGGTCGGCTTCATCCAATACCAGCATTTTAATATGCTCCAAATTCACAAAGCGTTGCTGCATCAAATCAAGCAAGCGGCCCGGGGTAGCAACTAAAATATCTATACCGCGGCGCAAAGCCTCGGTTTGCGGGTTTTGCGATACACCACCGTATATTACCAAATGCTTTAAGCCTGTATGTTTGCCATAAGCGGCAAGGCTCTCGTTTATCTGGATAGCCAGCTCGCGCGTTGGGGTTAATATCAACGCTTTAATGGTTTTTTGCTCTTTGTGTTGTAGCCTGTCCTGGTACAACAACTGTAAAATAGGTATAGAGAACGCAGCCGTTTTACCTGTACCGGTTTGGGCGCAGCCTAAAAGGTCGCGGCGTTGCAGTACAATGGGTATAGCTTGCTCTTGTATAGGCGTGGGTGTAGTATATCCCTCAGTTTTTAAAGCCCTGAGAATTGGCTCAATCAATTTTAAATTTTCGAATGACATGTATTGTTTCTTATTATTATGTGCTAACGCGATTGCATAGCGGATCTGAAGAGTTTGTCGGTGATCAAAACCGTAAAGCTAACGGGTATTGTATTTATTTCTGCAAAGATACGGTTTTATTATTAATGTAGCTTGCAAACGCTGACCCATCGATGAATACATTCACCGGGACAAGAATAAAGCGGCTTGCGTACATGTGTTCTGAGTGATCGTTTGGCCGTTGTATTCCGTTATCTCGCATCGCAGATGCTGAAACATATTAAGCACTCGTCACAGACGAGCGCAAGTGGATAGCTTTAATCTTAAGGTATCTATTGCTACACTTCTTACTATTTCTTAAATAAGTAGTTTCAAGCACTTTTTTTCATGTATAGTCTAGTAAAAAAAGCACCCAAGATAGCTAAGACGCTAACTCGTCCCAAAAATTCAGCTATGCCAGAATAGGAGTGCAAAGCTTTAATAGCAAAGCTGCTACCAACATTACGCACACTAAAACGACAAACTTGTTTATATGTTTATTACCACCATCAACAGTTATTGGAATGTACACAATATGCAAAAGAAATATCTTTATTGAGTTCTTTTATGACACAAGTATAGATAGAAGTTCTAAGTATTAAAATATTTTATGATTTTTTTTAGCTTTCGTTAGCCGGAATTTATTTTAACATCCCGGCGCAAAGCAGGCTACCTGTAAACAAAAAAGGCCCCGATAACCTCGGAGCCTTTTAATTCGTGAAATTCGCTTTAATTCGAAAAATTCGTGGCGAAACTTATTTCTTATAATATTTAAACGCTTTACCAATAAATTTAGCGCTATCGCCTAATTCTTCTTCGATACGTAGTAATTGGTTGTATTTAGCTATCCTGTCAGACCGTGAAGCTGATCCGGTTTTGATCTGGCCGCAGTTTAAGGCAACAGCTAAATCAGCAATGGTAGCATCTTCAGTCTCGCCGCTGCGGTGGCTCATTACTGATGTATAACCGTTGGTTTGAGCAAGGCTAACCGCGTTAATAGTTTCGGTTAACGAACCTATTTGGTTAACTTTTACCAGGATAGAGTTTGCCGTATGATCATCGATACCTTGTTGTAAACGGATAACGTTGGTTACAAACAAATCATCACCTACTAACTGTACCTTATCGCCAATTTTATCGGTTAAAATTTTTCAACCATCCCAATCATCCTCAGCCATACCATCCTCGATAGAGATAACAGGATATTTTGCAGCTAATTCGGCTAAGTAAGAAGCTTGCTCTTCGCTGGTGCGGATAGCGCCTTTAGGGCCTTCAAATTTAGTGTAGTCGTATTTGCCGTCTTTGTAAAACTCAGATGCAGCGCAATCAAAAGCCAGGAAGATATCTTCGCCTGCTTTGTAGCCTGCTTTTTCTATCGCTTTTAAAATGGTTTCAACGCCATCTTCGGTGCTGTCAAAAGTTGGGGCAAAACCACCTTCGTCACCTACCGCTGTAGATAAACCACGGTCATGTAAGATCTTTTTCAAGTTGTGGAATACTTCGGTGCCCCAACGTAATGCCTCAGAGAATGAAGACGCGCCAACCGGCATGATCATAAACTCCTGGAACGCTATAGGCGCATCAGAGTGTGAACCACCGTTAACAATGTTCATCATCGGGATAGGCAGCGTGTTAGCGTTTACACCACCAATGTAGCGGTATAAAGGCTGGCGGCTCTCTTGCGCGGCAGCTTTAGCAGCAGCAAGTGATACACCTAAAATAGCGTTAGCGCCTAAGTTTGCCTTGTTTGGCGTACCATCAAGGTCTATCATTATTTTGTCGATACCGTTCTGATCGAACACATCAACACCTTGTAATTCTTTTGCTATAATATCATTTACATTAGCAACGGCTTTTAAAACACCTTTACCCATGTAGACTGCTTTGTCATTGTCACGCAATTCAACAGCCTCGTAAGCACCGGTTGATGCACCAGACGGTACAGCGGCGCGGCCTAAAAAGCCATTTTCGGTTAATACATCTACTTCAATAGTAGGGTTTCCACGCGAATCAAGAATCTGGCGGGCGTGAACATCAATAATTAAACTCATTTTTTTCTGATTAATTCGGTTTTATAACTTAGTGTATAGAATACACTCAAAACGTTTAGTTTTCAAATATACAACTTCCATTAAATAAGTAGGAATTTAACTTTAACATTAACATAAATTTAATGTTACAAAGCTTAATATACAGGGATTTAGCCTAATTGGCTAAGCGTTGGTTTTACGGGTGTATTAACCTCTGTGGCCATAACCATTATATGGTCTTCTTTACCGGGCGATGTTATTATATGCGATGTAATGTGCATCTGCATAGGCGTACCATCCTTTTTAAGGTGGGTCCATACGCCTGAATCGTTATACTGATTTTTCAACTCTTTAACCACCAGGTGTACCTTGGCAACATCGCTTTTTGGGCGGATGTCCAATATCGTCATGTTCTTAAACTCTTCTAAGGTGTAGCCATATGTGGCAATAGCCGCATTATTAACGGCGGTATAGTTAAGGGTGCGGCGATTATAGATCCACATGGGCGATGGGTTGGCCTCGAAATAACTGCGATATTGTTCTTCACTTTCTTCTAACCGGCTGTGGTAAGATTGGATAAGCTTGTATAGTATAATGCCGGTTAATAGTACATAAGCAAATCCTTTTATGCTGCTTATAAACAGGATAAAAGGGATATCCATAGTACCTTTTAAAAGTTCAAGTAGTTTATCGCTTAAAGCGATCCACAAGAGACCGGATACTACATAAATTGCGGCTATTTTAAACGCAGCAGATCTCATTTATTAAAGTTAATTAGGGGGCTAATTAACCATTAATACGGATATAATAGAAAAAAGATTTACTTATTATTTTAATCAGCAGGAAATATATTGATAGTCAGCAGATTGGAAGATCACTTTCTATCACATTTCTCTACATCTCTACATTTGCAATTTTACTCTACTCCCACTTAAACGTTTTAACCGCAACAGCATAGATTACCACCCCCCAGATACACATAATCAAAATCTGGTGCGACACATCAAACAGGCTTGCACCCTCAAACGCTACTTTACGCAACGAGTCATTTAAATAAGTTAACGGCAAGGCCCTGCTTATTGGTTGCAGCCATGTTGGGAACACATTGATAGAAAAGAATGTACCCGACAATAAAAATTGCGGTAACGTTATCATATTAGCTATTGGTGGCACGGTGCTCTCAGTCTTAGCAATGCCCGATACCACAAATCCGAACCCCATAAAGACAATGACCCCGAGCAGCGAGAGGAACATCATATTCAACACAGTTACAAAGCCATGCACCAACGTAAACCCAAATGCAAAATGGCCTATGGTTATAATAAACAAGGCACCTATCAACGCAAACACTATACGCCCTATAGCCTCACCAATTACAATGCTGGCACGTTTAACCGGCGTAGCAAAAAAACGTTTAATAACCAGGGTTATCCGCAGGCTTAAAAACACGAAGGCGGTACCAAACACGCCCGAACTAAGCAGCGAGAAACCCAACTGGCCCGGCAAAATAAAGTCGATAGTTTTATACTCGCGGGTCTGCACTTCGGCCTCTTTAATAATGGCCACAGGTGGCGGCGCATCCGGCACGTGCGAATTAAGCTGGAAGAAAATATTATTCAACGCCGATTTTAAAATTGCCTCTTTATCACCCGATGCGTTGCTATGTTGAATATTTACCGTAAAGTATGGCGGCTTGGCATTTTTCTGGATGTTTAAAATGGCATCAATGCTTCCCTTTTTTAAGTTGGCTTCCATTTCTTCGGGCGTTTGGTTGTGAATAAGGCGTACCACGCTCACCTTTTTCAATGCCTGGTAAACAGGGTTAATGGTATCATTGGTTTTAGCTACACCCACATCAACAGATATAACACCACCCCCGCTAATAAAGCCAAACACCAAAATAAATATCAACGGAAAAAGCAGCGTAAACACCACCGACGACGGGCTGCGTATTATAGACCGGAAACTTGCCTTGGCAATAGCCAGCGTTGCTTTTAAATTACTGTATGGTTTATCTGTTTGGTTCATTGGGTTATTTGTCATTAGTCAATGGTATTAATTAGTTGCAGTAGCACTGGCAGTAGCAGTTGGCATTCTTTATTAAGTGCAACTGCCACTTCAAACTGCCACTACCTACTCTTCTCTCCACTCCTTGCCGGTCATATTTATAAATACATCTTCAAGGCTGGCAAGCTTTACCTTTTTAGGAGGTTCGAAGCCGGTTGCTACCAGTTTATCAATAAAGGCATCGGGTGTATCAACACCTATTATATTACCGCCATCAACAAAGGCTACACGGTCGCATAGTACTTCAGCTTCGTCCATGTAGTGAGTGGTAATAACAACGGTAGTCCCTTGGTCGCGAATCTCGCGGATCAAATCCCAAAGGTTGCGGCGCGCTTGCGGATCAAGGCCGGTTGTAGGCTCGTCCAAAAATACAATACGCGGATTATTTATTAAGGTGGTGGCTATAGAGAAGCGCTGCTTTTGCCCGCCCGACAGGTCCTTATATTTTGCTTTGGCTTTATCGGTAAGCGCAACTTTCTCCAGCATTTCCATTGGGCTACGTTCTATACCGTAAAGACCCGAGAAAAGCTCTATCAGTTCTGATAAGTTTAAGTTAGGATAATAACCCGCGGCCTGTAGTTGCACACCAATGCGTTTTTTAATACTGCCCGCGTCGGTATCAATATTAAAGCCGTCAACGGTTATAGTGCCCGACGTTTTTTCGCGCAGGGTTTCAATGATCTCTAAAGTGGTGGTTTTACCGGCACCGTTAGGGCCAAGCAGACCGAAGATCTCGCCTTCGTAAACCTCGAAGCTGATGCCTTTTACCGCCTTAAAATCGCCGTAATTTTTTACCAGGTTATTTACTGTAATTATGGGTTGTTTTGCCATGGTGTAAAAATGGTGTAGAAAATTGGTATAACCA
>JACMRC010000149.1 GCA_014376655.1 Mucilaginibacter sp.
GAACCGAGGTTTGGAAAGATGAGCACTTATTAAACTTTACCCCGCGGGCAATAGTTGATGCACGCTCGCGCAGGCGCACTACAGCCGAATATGGCGAATACGGGCATATTGAAGTATCTAAAAATGTTAAGGCAATAGCAGATGGCGGCACCAAAATTAATTTAGGTGCGCACGGCCAGCTGCAGGGACTTGGAGCGCATTGGGAAATGTGGATGCTTTGGCAAGGCGGCATGACACCGTTACAGGTGATACGTTGTGCTACTATTAACGGCGCATCATACTTAGGTATGGATAAAGAAATAGGATCATTAGAAAAAGGTAAACTTGCCGACCTGATCGTATTAAACCAAAACCCGTTAGACGATATCCGCAACAGTAATAATATTAAATATGTAATGCTAAATGGCCGCCTGTACGATTCTGACAGTATGAACGAGATAGGTAACCACGAAAAATTGCGCCAGCGTTTCTGGTGGCAATTTAGCCGTGGCGACGGTGTTACCCTACCAGTTGGCAATACCGAAACTTATTTATTTACGAGTGAACATGGGGATTAAATAAATGCGGATGTCGGATTTTCGATTTCGGATTTATTTTAATAAACGTTTAGCTCTATAAATCTCATAACACACCAACGCCCGGTTTCTTTCGATTCCGGGCGTTTTTTGATGCATTTAATCTACCTACTCACTATTTTCTCCCGCTCTTATCGTGGTGTTCAAAGCCTCCCCATTTACCACAATCGGTTATCCTTGATTTAATTGCATTATAAATATTGGTATTTGAGCTACTGCTTATAATTATGGTACCGTTAGTACGCGTAGCAGCATCTAAAGCGCCGGCCAAGCCCGATCCTATAAGCTTACTTACATCAAATTTGGCCAGGGCCGCAAAGTCTGTACTGCCGTCAACAGTTACATTTTCGGCTTCTACTTTAATAACCGCATCGTCATTAAAATCGAACTCGATAGGTGTAACAGTACCTGTTGTTGAAGTATAATTACCTTTTAAAGTAAGTGGTATAGCGCTGCCTGATGTTTTGGCAAATAAAACCCGCAGCTCTATCTCGCGATAAGTACCGGTATCAATTGCCGCGCTTATAGTTGTCGGTGTAGCGGCAAACAGGTCTATGCTGGTTAAGTTGCGTGATGTTATCTCAATCTCTAACCCTTTCTTTTTTGCTTCCAGCTTAAATGCACTAACGTTGGCGGTGCCTGCGGTCCAGCTGATACTTGCTGATCCGGCGGCGTTGGTGGTTTGTACACCATTACTTACTGCTGAGGTAACCGGAGTAACATTACCGCTTGCGCTAAGTGCGAAAGCCAATTGTGTGTTTGACGATGGCGATGCGCTGTCGCTTTTTTTACAGGCACTAAGTATGGATACTATACCCAATACATACAGGCCAATGATGTAATGATTTAATTTGATTTTCATAGTTATGATTGTTATTTGTTATAGTTAATAACGTTAGTACTACTTTACAAGTTGCCTCAGTTTATATTTTTTTTAACTTTAAGGTAATTAACGACTGATTTACAGTTGTTTGGGGATAATTTATTTATTAAATATATTGTTCATCACCCATTAAAACAAAAAAGGGATATCTTTCGGCACCCCGCTATTATTGAATTAAAGTGATTTCTTAATTTAGTACAAATTTCTGGAAGCCGGTTTGCCCCCAAGAGAAATTGTATAGTACGCTGCATGAAACGCTAAATTGGTAGGACGATAGCTAAATGGCTTGACAATAAAAAAGCCCCGAATAATCGAGGCTTATATTATTTCATCCACGCAATCAGAAAATAATTCTAATCATCGGTTCAGACTATCTTTTGTCAATAGAGACATATTCCCTATCCACAGCGCCGTTATAAATTTGGCGCGGGCGGCCTATAGGTTCTTTGTTTTGTTTCATTTCTTTCCATTGTGCTATCCAGCCCGGTAAACGGCCCAGTGCAAACAGTACGGTAAACATATCTGTAGGGAAACCTAAAGCACGGTAAATAATACCTGAATAGAAATCAACGTTTGGATATAGTTTACGCTCAACAAAGTAAGGATCTTTTAAAGCTACTTCTTCCAAGCGCTTGGCTATCTCCAATACCTCGTCGTTAATACCTAATTTCTCTAAGATATCGTCGCAAGCCTTTTTAATGATCTTGGCGCGAGGGTCAAAGTTCTTATAAACACGGTGGCCAAAGCCCATCAGGCGGAACGGATCGTTCTTGTCCTTAGCTTTGTTTATCCATTTGTCGGTATCACCGCCATCTTCTTTAATCTTCTCCAGCATCTCTATAACCGCCTGGTTGGCACCGCCATGCAGCGGCCCCCATAAAGCTGAGATACCTGCAGATACAGAAGCATAAATATTTGACTCTGACGAACCTACAATGCGCACTGTTGATGTAGAGCAGTTTTGCTCATGATCTGCATGTAGTATCAATAAGGTATTCATGGCACTAACTACAACCGGGTCTATCACCACTTCCTCGGTCAGCTGGCCAAAGGTCATGTTAAGGAAATTGGTTACATAGTCGTACTTATTTAACGGATACATCACCGGGTGGCCCAATGATTTTTTATAGATCCATGAAACTATGGTAGCCATTTTA
>JACMRC010000150.1 GCA_014376655.1 Mucilaginibacter sp.
CTCTCACTTTAACAAATTTTAACCAAAAATAGTTAAAGTGTTTGAAGCTTTATTGGCATATTCGCATAATTATAAATCCGCGTGTATTAAAACACCCTGGTTAGCAGTTATAATTGATAAATTTTACCGAAATTCGGGACGTTTTTGCGGGTACATATCCGCAGTATATTTAAATTGAATAAATGAGAAAGTTTGGGATAGTTGTTTTAAGTATTGTTTTGTTTGCATCTGTTGCTAACGCGCAGCAAAAAATAGTGTTAGATAAAATTGTAGCGGTAGTAGGCGGTAGTGTTATATTACAATCAGACATTGAATTATTAAATGCGCAGTATATTATACAAAATGTGCATCCTGATAAGTGTTTATTAACCCAGAGCTTAATAACACAAAAATTGCTGGTACAGCAAGCCGCCATAGATAGTATCGAAGTAAAATCAGACGACGTTGATAACGAGGTTGACCGCCGTATGCGCGGCATGACCCAACGCGCAGGCGGGCAGGAAAGGCTGGAGCAGTTTTTAGGCCGCTCATTATTACAATACAAAGAAGAGATCCGCGGCGATGTACGCGAGATGATGGTTGCCGAAAAAATGAAGGGACACATCACCGAAAAATTAAATACTACCCCGCAGGATGTTAAAAATTTTTATAACAAAATGCCAAAGGACAGCTTGCCAACCTTTAACAAAGAAGTTGAGGTAGCCGAGATTGTTTTTGAACCTAAATTAAGCAAGGAAGAAAAAGACGTTTATCGCGAAAAATCACAGGCTTTATTGGACAGGATCAAAAAAGGCGAAGATTTTGCAACATTGGCTACTGCATACTCGCAGGATCCGGGCTCGGCATCGCAAGGTGGTGATGTTGGCTTTGCCGATAGAAATACATTTGTTAAAGAGTTTACCGGCTGGGCGTTTAAGCTAAAAGCAGGCGAGTATTCGCCGGTGTTTGAATCGCCGGAATATGGTTTCTTCTTCCTGCAGGTGTTAGAGCGGCGCGGCGAGCAGGTACACGTACGCCATATTTTAATTACGCCGCCTACCACTGCTGCAAGTTTGGAGCGGGCAAAAGGCAAAGCCGATACGGTATATAATTTAATAGATAAAAACCGCAAGGTTGATTTCTTTTCGAGCGCGGCATCATTTTATTCGGACAATAAAGAAACCAAATACAATGGCGGTATGATAATTAACCCTGAAGGCGAAACGCGTACCACTTATATTCCTACTGATAAACTTGACCCGCAAATTGCATTGGTGGTTGATACCATGAAAGCCGGCGGCATATCAAAACCGGTAATATTTAGTGATCGTACAGGTAAAAAAAGCTACCGGATATTTTATTTAAAATCTGTTACTAATGCGCATAAAGCTAATTTAGAGCAAGATTTTCCGAAACTGAAAGCATACGCAACTGATGACAAGATCAATCGCACCGTTAGCCAGTGGTTTGCCAAAAAAAGGAAAGAAACTTATATAAAAATCGACCCGCAATACCAGGGTTGCCCGGTATTGAAAGGTTGGGCTACACCAACAACAACTGCCCAGGTTAAACCATAAAACTAATTATGCAACACAAATCCGATGTAGAAGCAGCAGATGCTTTAAAGCATGCTTATCAGCAAATACGTTCAGAAATAAGTAATGTAATAGTCGGGCAGGATGAAGTTGTAAAATTTGTGCTGATCTCTATTTTCAGCAATGGCCATTGTTTACTGGTAGGTGTACCGGGGCTGGCAAAAACCTTGCTGGTACAAACAGTATCGCAGGTGTTAGACCTTGGTTTTAACCGAATACAGTTTACTCCCGATTTGATGCCCTCGGACATCATCGGGTCCGAAATATTGGGCGAGGACAGGACCTTTAAATTCATTCCCGGCCCGGTTTTCTCCAACATTATTTTGGCGGATGAGATTAACCGTACACCGCCTAAAACACAGGCAGCGTTGTTAGAAGCCATGCAGGAAAAATCTGTTACCGCGGCGGGCGTTACCCATAAGCTATCGCAACCGTTTTTTGTATTAGCTACCCAAAACCCAATTGAGCAGGAAGGTACTTATCCGCTCCCTGAAGCGCAGTTAGATCGCTTTATGTTCAAAGTATCTTTAAACTATCCATCGTTTAAAGAGGAGCTTCAAATCGTTAAAAACACCACCAGCACCACGCAGCAAAGCGTAAGTAAAATATTAAATGCCGAGCAGATCATTTATTTCCAGCAATTGGTAAGAAATATCCCGGTTGCCGATAATGTATTGGAGTACGCAGTAAAGCTGGTTGCAAAAACCCGCCCCGACGGCGAATTTGCTGCACCACAAGTTAAACGTTTATTAAATTGGGGGGCAGGCCCACGCGCATCGCAGTTCCTGATACTGGGGGCCAAATGCCATGCTGTTATTAACGGTAAGTATTCGCCGGATATTGAAGATGTGCAGGCTGTATCCAGACCTATATTAAGCCACCGTATTGTACGCAGCTACCATGCGGAAGCTGAAGGGTTATCTACGGATGATATTATTGAACAATTGTTCTAAAACTCTTTGATAACAAAAAGGGCTTGCCAATGGCAAGCCTTTTTTGTTATATGTAATCCTAATTCTCAATCGCCGAAAATACTTCCAGCAGGATATTCCATTTATGGGTGGCATCAAGCTCCCAAACACGCACATAGTTAAAGCTGCTAACTATATTGCCTTTTTTAATGCGGGCGCTGCCATAGGTATAGGCCAGATCATTACTTGTTGAACGGCCACCGCTGATAGTTTGTGCCGAGATACTGATAGCTTCGTTATTTAAAAACTTCAAGACTCTGTCGCTACCGGTCATTGGCTCAAAGCCGGGGAAGTAGTAACGACCCTCGGGGCTTAAAAACTCTTTATATGCACCTAATGAAGATAGCGTTAAAGCCTGGTTCATTGATTTATCGGTAGCCAGTATAATGGTTTTACCGTTAAAAGGATCTTTGTTTAATACCGGTTTTTTTGAAGCATCAGGTTCCTTAAAATCTATAAGGGCATCTTTCTCTGCTTCGGGATGTTGAATCCCTAAGTCTATTAACAGCTTTAGTTTGCCATCGCCATCACTGCGCCATACCGATACATAATCGCCGTAAACTTTATCATCGTCAGTTTTACCATTTTGGTATACATACGGGCCGGCAGTAAATGCCAGATCGCCGTTGTAAGATATGCGGGCAATTTTTGGCGTCCAGCTTAAAGAACCGGCTTGTTTTTCAATATTTGCGTAAAAATCGGTGATCTTAACAGGCTTCGGCCTAAATACAATACCATCAGCGTCGGCAACTGATAAAAAGCCTTCTTTCATGCCTTTTTTCGCAACTAACTTATTAAAGCTTACTTCGGCTTCAACTACGGTGCTAACCTTGGCAGGCACTTGTGCTGTAGCAATAGTAACTGTGCAAATAAGGTAGATGGCGGCCAATATGTTTTTTTTCATTGTGTGAGATTTGGTAATTAATGTAATCCGCAAAGTTTTACGCGGACCAATGTACCTGCTTTTATTTTTTATAACGTTAAAAACCGATTTAAATTTTACTCCAGTTTGTTCCTTCCTTGCTATCCTTTAACTGGAAGCCTATTTTTTGCAGGCCATCGCGTATTTTGTCAGAGGTAGCATAATCCTGGTTAGCTTTGGCTTCGTTACGTAAGGTAACCACCAGGCTTAACAGTTTCGGGAGATCATCATTTGCTGCTTGCTCATTCTTCAATCCCAAAACATCAAACACAAAAGTGGTAATGATGTTTTTTAAAATTTCCAAATTAACTGCATCAATCTTCAATTTACCATCATGTACAGAATTAATGATGCGCGTTGCTTCAAACAGTTCGGCTATTAAAACCGGGCTGTTAAAGTCGTCGTTCATGGCATCATAGCAACGTTGTTGTAAACCCGCCACGTCAACATCTGTTGTTGAAGATGCTTTTAATCCATCCAATAGCGCAACCGCGTTCATCAGACGTTTAAACCCTTTGTCTGACGCTTCCATGGCATCATTACCAAAGTCAAGCGTACTGCGGTAATGCGCCTGCAGCATAAAGAAACGTACAGTCATAGGGCTATATCCCCTATCCAATATAGAATGCTCGCCGGTAAACAACTCATGCGGCAAAAAGCTGTTGCCTAATGATTTTGACATTTTTTGCCCGTTTACTGTTAGCATATTGGTATGGATCCAGTAGGTAGCCGGGTTTTTGCCGCAGCTGGCTACGTTTTGCGCAATTTCATTAGTATGGTGCGTAGGCATCAAATCAATGCCGCCGCCATGTATATCAAACTGGTCGCCCAGGTATTTATGGCTCATGGCCGAGCACTCTAAATGCCAGCCCGGGAAACCAACGCCCCACGGCGAGGGCCATTTCATTAAATGCTCTGGCTTTGCTTTTATCCACAAGGCAAAATCAAGGGGGCCGCGTTTGTCGCTTTGCCCGCCTAACGTACGGGTATTTACCAACAGGTCCTCTAAATTACGGCCATTAAGTATGCCATAGTCCTGCGTTTTATTATATTTTTCAACGTCGAAATATATGGAGCCATCAACCTCGTAAGCGTAACCTTTTTCCAGTATCAGCTTAACTAATTCTATCTGCTCAATTATATGGCCGGTGGCTGTAGGTTCAATACTTGGTGGCAGGGCATTAAAGATTGCCATCACATCATGAAAACCAACTGAATATTGCTGTACAATCTCCATTGGCTCTAACTGGGCCAGTTTTGCTTTTTTTGAGATCTTATCTTCGCCCTGGTCTCCGGCATCGCCCTCTAAGTGGCCCGCATCAGTAATATTGCGCACGTAGCGCACTTTGTACCCTATAAGCGTAAGATACCTAAATATTAAATCGAACGAGATATAGGTACGGCAGTTGCCTAAATGAACATCACTATAAACAGTAGGGCCGCAAACATACATACCCACATGCGGGGCACTAAGCGCCTTAAATTCTTCTTTTTTACGAGTTAATGTATTGTAAACAAATAAATTTTGTTTCATGTGGGCAAACTTACGATTTTTAGGTTTTAGTTGAGTGATGAAATGGTCAGTCAAATAGCATTTATTACTTTACCCTGCAGGCCATAATTACCCGGGTTACACCCTTATAGGCACTAAAATCACGGTTTATCCATACGCTGTCTCTGTATGTCACAGCATGATGCAAATTCACACCAACATCTCACCGTATCACACTATATCACACTATATCACAGCATTATCACACGAATTCACACTATATCACAGTAAGTTTTTTACTTAAATAGCTGTATATTAATACATTGCTATAAACATGGAATTTATGCGTTTTTGGGCTGTAATGACAGGCCGCGAAAGTATGCCGCTTTAAAAAGAGCAGGCGTTTGGCTTTATACAAAAATACAAAAAATATGGTTAAAAAAGGCAGCGCCGCGGCCATTAGGAACATGGGGTATAATTGATACCGGCTACCGACTCGGCATTATTTGCTGTTACTCACCGGCCCCTTCAATACCAAATCAGCAAATACCGGGTAATGGTCTGATAATTTTTTCTCGATTATAGTATAACTTGCCACATCAAATTGAGGCGACACCATGATATAATCTATCTGGTAATTCGGAAAATCGCCATTATAGGTACGGCCCAGGCCAAAGCCTTTTTCAACGAAGGCATTTTTAAGGCCTTTAGCCATTTGGTTTACCGCGTATGATGAAGGCGTATCATTAAAATCGCCTGCTATGATATATGGATAAGGGCATTGTTTAGCATGTGCTCTTATTAAAGCCACCTGCTCGGCGCGTTTCATAAATGCCCTTTTTAATTTCCCACCCAGGCGTTTGGTCGAACTAAAATCGGGTTTACCCTTTTTGGTTACGGTATCAATATACTTATAGTCTACCGGTTCAAAATTAATAGATTGCAGGTGTACACTATATACCCTGAAAATATGATTGCCTTTTTTTACATCGGCATACAGGCACTGATTCCCACTGTACAATGGCGACAGTTGAATAAGGCCTTTTGAAACAATCGGGAACTTTGAAAAAATGGCTATACCAGTTTTTTCGTCTTCGTTCCCGTCAAAACTTTCAAAATAATAATTAGCAGACCCAATAATTTTTTTCATCGAATCAACCATAGCATATTGGCCCCTAATGCGAGTGTAAAATTCCTGCATAACTATAATATCAGGTTGCTGGTCGGCTATCATATTCAAAATCTCGTGTTTGGTAGAGATGTCTTTTCCCGAGCCGTATTTTTTAAAATCATGTACGTTGTAAGTCATCATCCTTACGGCGTTTTCGGCCTGCGATTTAACCATATTGCGGTTACCGGGATGAAAGCCGATGTTATTTTGCAATACACCAAAACCGCAAAGTATGCTTAATGCGGATATCAGCACCAACCAACTTTTGCGTAACAGCCAATAGGCTATCATGATTATGTTTGTAAATAATAGTGGCGGATAAGCCAACCCAAAGAAGGCGATGAGCCATGTTTTATTAGGATTGGTTACCGGGGCAAGGTAACTTACAAGCAAAGCCAGGCATAAACCGCAGTTTATCCACAAAAACACCTTATCAATAAAGGGTAATTTTTGTTTTGCTTTCATTTTTTGCTGGCGCGAAATAAGGTTTCTTTTTCCTGCTGACTCAGGTTTTCATATCCCGTTTTTGATATTTTATCTAATATCTGATCAACCTCATCCTGCCGTGGTGTCCCCGAAGGTGATCCTTTAGCACGATTTGTTGACGCTACTTTTAGTTTAGATTTTGCTTTAAAAAGCTTAGCTATGCCACCTACCATATCGCGCCCCTGCTGCACCTGCTTTACGTAAATAAAGCCGAACAACGCGCCGCCTAAGTGTGCTATTTCGCCTCCGGCGTTGGGCCCAACTATGCCTAAAAAATCAATCACCAAATAAAATATAACCAGCCATTTTAAGCGCACTGCACCTATAAACATTAGCGAAATGGTATAGTTGGGCGCTATAGTAGCGGCACCAACAATTATTGCCATAACCGCTGCCGATGCACCGGGAATAGA
>JACMRC010000151.1 GCA_014376655.1 Mucilaginibacter sp.
CCAAATTTGAAGTTAAAGCCTTCGCCTTTTGTTGTTTGGTATTGCGAATAGGTTGAATTAAAGCCGCGGTCTGCAGGGATAGCGCCCTCCGTTACACTTGCAGTACCGGTTTCATTAAAAGTTTTGGTTGAGTTATAGCGCAAGCTTGTAATACCGATACCAAATCCCAAATACAGCTTATTACTGTAATTTGCACCTACAGAGATATCAGAACCACTTTGCCCGCCGGTCCTGTTTATGTAGCCGGTTTGCTGTACACCAAGGTAAGAGTTGCTTGCATACTTGAAGCCTGATCCCGATGCAAACGCACTAATCAATTTCTGATCATACGCCCAAGCCTGTAGCGTGCCCAGATCTGCGCCTTCTGCATTGGCAAGATTAGCGTAATAGTCATTTATAGAATTATTACTGTTTTTGCCGCCATAATTAATACGCTCGTCGAAATTATTTGTACGATTATAATTTAAGCCAACATTTACGCTTACCCAACCCTCGGTTTTATCATTACCGCTTGGGGTGTTTAACCTGTTATAAAATACAATACCACCATTACTTAAATTAGGATTTCCTTTTGTGGCTGTTCCCGATTGGCCCAAATAAGTCGAATTACTGGTATGGTTATCAAATTCGGGCGTTAAACTTGCTTCCGACCGGGTAAAATATCCCAATCCGGCGGGGTTACCGCTTATATTGGTTAAATCGCCGCCTATAGCAGTATTGGCATTACCAATTGCTTTAATGCGCGATGTCGACCCCGTTTGGCCTGTCGAAAAACGTATGGCATCCTTTGCGTATTGGGCAAAGCTGCTGTTACTAACTGCCAATAAGGCAATTATAAATAGTATATGTTTAGGTTTCATAAGTATATATGTTATGGCCTTACTGGTCTGCCGCCGCCACCGCTGCTGCTACTGCTTCCTGAACTTGAACTTGAACTGCCCGAACTGCTTGATGCCGGAGCCATTTGAACCGGTGCCGAACGTTCAATAGCAGGTTGTTGTACTGCCGGTCGTGGATTTTCGCTTTCAGGGCGTACATACGGCCTGTTAGCTGTATTGTTTGATATAGAACCTACCGGTGTTACCACATTGGATCCCGGCCGGCCCGGATAAACTGCATTAGAACCACCTGGCCTGCCGCCGGAATATAAACCACTATTAGCCCTAACGAATGTTGGGCCATTATTTGAACCGGGGCTTGAGCCCGGATTATTTCCAATATATCTGCTTCTTGGATACGCAGCATTTGCCGGTGTAAATGCTAAATCTGTGCCACCGCCTCCATTACCCCAGCCTGAATATCCTCTGCCGTGATGCCTGCTGCCGCCACCATATATATAGTTTGAATAAGCATTGCCATAACCATAATTATCGTACCCACCGTAATAGCCAAAGCCGAAATTAAATGCAGAGTAGGTGCCAAAATCGT
The DNA here is from genome assembly GCA_014376655.1 of Mucilaginibacter sp. Lineage (GTDB taxonomy): Bacteria > Bacteroidota > Bacteroidia > Sphingobacteriales > Sphingobacteriaceae > Mucilaginibacter. Next base: position 1,429 of record JACMRC010000151.1, read on the forward strand.
AGTAGGGGTTATAACCATAATCGTAACCAGAGGTTACCATCGGCGTGTAATAACTATACGGTACATAGCTGTAATAATCGTCCTGGTAATCAAACGGCGAGTAATAGCTGAAACGGTTTATACGCGATTCATAATCACCATAATAGTAATAATCATCATTACGTACCTGCGCAACTTGCTGCTGATTGTATTGGGCAACATAATCAAATTGATCGCCGGCTTTTGCTTTGGTGAAATATACATCGTCACCCATGTCATCAGATTTGGCTATCTTATCCATGGTTGAACAGGAACTCAATGCAATGGCACTGATCAAAAATATTCCCGTAAACAGGTTCCTTTTCATTTTTAGGCTTGGTTTGAAATTTAGACTATTATTTGCGACGATGGTTTAATTAAACATTTAATAACGTATAAATTTATAAATTTGACCACAAAAATAAGTAATTAAACAGTCAAAAGCTATTCTATAAAACAATGAGTAAAGGCGTTATTAGTAAAGATGAAGATTATTCGCAATGGTATAATGACCTGGTAATAAAAGCCGATATGGCTGAGTACTCGCCGGTTAGGGGTTGTATGATCATTAAACCCTATGGTTATTCTATCTGGGAAAAAATGCAGGCCGTGTTAGACAAAATGTTTAAAGACACCGGCCATAGCAACGCTTATTTCCCGTTGTTGATCCCAAAATCTTTCTTCTCTAAAGAAGCCAGCCACGTTGAGGGCTTTGCCAAAGAGTGCGCCGTGGTTACCCATTACCGTTTAAAAAATGATGGTAACGGCAATATCATTGTTGATGAAGATGCTAAACTTGAAGAAGAATTGATCATCCGCCCAACATCTGAAACTATTATCTGGAACACCTACCGCGGTTGGATCCAATCATACCGCGACCTGCCTATATTGGTTAACCAATGGGCCAACGTAATGCGTTGGGAAATGCGTACGCGTTTATTTTTACGCACCAGCGAATTTTTATGGCAAGAGGGGCATACCGCCCACGCAACATCTGACGAGGCCATTGCCGAGACAGAGCAAATGTTGGGCGTATATGCTGAATTTGCTGAAAACTGGATGGCACTACCGGTAGTACAAGGCCGCAAAACGCCTAACGAGCGTTTTGCAGGGGCGTTAGATACCTATTGCATTGAAGCATTAATGCAGGATGGCAAAGCTTTACAGGCTGGTACATCGCACTTTTTAGGGCAGAACTTTGCTAAGGCCTTTGATGTTAAATTTACCAATAGAGAAAACAAGCTTGATTATGTTTGGGCCACCTCATGGGGGGTATCAACCCGTTTAATAGGCGCGTTAATTATGGCACACTCTGATGACGCAGGTTTAGTACTGCCGCCAAAATTGGCACCGATACAGGTTGTTGTTGTGCCGATATATAAGCATGACGAAGAATTAGCGAACATAACTGTTTATGTAAATGAGCTTTCTAAAGCGCTGAAAGCTAAAGATATATCAGTTAAGTTTGATAAGCGTGATACTCACCGACCGGGTGCTAAATTTGCCGAGTACGAATTGAAAGGTGTACCATTGCGGGTTGCCATTGGCAGCCGCGATATGCAAAACGGAACAGTTGAGCTGGCCCGCCGCGATACCAAAACCAAGGAGACCGTTAACCAGGAAGGACTGGCCGAGCATATAGAAAAGTTGTTAGAGGAAATTCAAACTAACATCTACAATAAAGCGTCAAATTTCCGTACTGAAAACACCACTGAAGTTGACACCTACGAGGATTTTAAACGCCTGTTAGACGAAAAACCAGGTTTCCTTTCGGCACATTGGGATGGCACATCAGAAACCGAGCAAAAAATAAAAGACGAAACCAAGGCTACCATACGTTGTATTCCTTTAGATAATAAGCAGGAAGAGGGTAAATGTATTTTGACAGGTAAACCAAGTACGCAAAGGGTATTATTTGCAAGAGCCTACTAAATTGTTGTAGGTTGTATGTTATAAGTTGTAAGTTACAATTTGCATACAACCTGCAACTCATAACATACAACCAACAATGAAATTTGCAACTAAAGCTATACACGCAGGGCAGGAGCCCGATCCATCAACCGGTGCGGTAATGACACCGATATACCAGACATCAACCTACTGGCAAAAATCGCCGGGAGATAACAAGGGGTACGAATATTCGCGCGGTACCAACCCAACCCGTAAGGCGCTGGAGG
>JACMRC010000152.1 GCA_014376655.1 Mucilaginibacter sp.
ATTTTGATTATTAGTTTTCATAGGTTTTATTATTTAGTAGTAATAATAAAGTACCGAAAACCGTGCCAGTATTGCCTTAGAAGAAATTAATTATCTAAATAACACTTGTCATTCTGAGCGATAGCGAAGAATCTTCACAAAGTGATAAGTAGCCCCATTGCAAAGTAACTAAGATTCTTCGCTACGCTCAGAATGACAAATTATTCTAAGCATTAACCGCAAACAGATCGCGCACCTTGTTTACTACAAAGTCTATCTCGTCCTTGGTATTATACTTCGAGAAAGAAAAGCGCACCGATGGCCTGGTACTGCTTGCGCGAATACCTGTAAGCACATGCGAACCAATATCGGTACCCGAGCTGCAAGCGCTGCCGCCTGATGCTGAAATACCTGCAATATCAAGATTGAAGAGCAACATATCAGCCATGTCTGTTTCAGGGAACGAAACGTTTAGTACAGTATACAGGCTTTTATCTTCGTCGGTCTCGCCATTAAACTTAACACCGGGGATAGCCTCGATCAACTGATCTTTCATGTACGATTTTAATCCCTGGATATGTTGACGGTGCTGCTCCATATCGGCATAAGCCATTTCAAGCGCTTTGGCTAAGCCAACTATGCCGTAAACATTTTCTGTGCCGCCGCGCATGTTACGCTCCTGCGCGCCGCCATAAATAAGCGGCTTGATTTTTATTTTATGGTTGATGTGTAAAAAACCAACGCCCTTAGGCCCATGGAATTTATGTGCTGCGCATACCAGGAAATGAACTTTTAGCTTACCAAGGTCATGTAGGAAATGCCCCATGGTTTGTACCGTATCGCAATGGTAAATAGCATTGTATTGCTCGCAAAGGTTGCCTACCCTTTCAATGTCTGTAAGGGTACCTATCTCGTTATTGGCATGCATTAACGATACAAAGCTGCGTTGGTTATCCTGTAATAGTTGCTCTAAATGGGCGTAGTCAACATTACCTTTATCATCAACATTAACAAAGCTTAATTTGATGGTCCCGGTTTTCTCCATAGCCTCCAACGTGTGTACAACCGCGTGGTGCTCTATATGGGTGGTAATGGCATGAGTTATGTTATTATCAACTATACCGCAGCGAATGGCGGTATTATCGGCCTCGGTACCGCTGCTGGTAAAGAATATTTCGGCTGGTGACGCATGCAATAGGTTAGCAATTGTTTTACGCGCTTTCTCAATCAGCGATCTTGCTTCCCTACCATGTGCGTGTATTGACGACGGATTGCCATAAGTGCTTTCCATCACGTTACACATAACTTTAATTACTTCTGCATCCAACGGCGTTGTTGCAGCATTATCAAGGTATACCCTCATCAGTTAAATTTTATTTAATGAGTGATTGAGTGAATTAGCGATTGAGTGAATGGTTTTAATGTGGTTAATATAGATAACCCAACATTATAATCACTCACCCCACCCAATCATTTTTTATCTGTTATAGTTTTCCTGGCAGATGATGTAACTTTTAGTATTTCATTACCTTCTGCCATTAAACTATCAATTTCATTTTTTGTTATTATTTCCGCATCGATCATAACTTCCATCCAGAAAACACTTTCGTCAGCTTCCTCAACAACGATAGATATTTTTGAGTGAAACTCGGCTTGCGACCTTGCCCTACATGCGGCTCTATAATTTGCACCTACGGATGAAGCCGATCTTAGTAATTGCTTACCGACTATTCTTGCTTCTTCTGTCTTTGGCAACGTCCTATATAAACGTATGTTGTCGACAACAAATTTCCTGGTACGATTTCTAAATTTTTCAACGAAATCGCTTTTTAATTCTTTTTCCATTCCTAAAATTATGAAAAAGATTAACTATCTAATCCATTCAAAAACATTCACTCAATCACTAATTCACTCAATCGTTCATTAGCGAAGCTTCAATATGTCCTTTATGTCAGCGATTATCTTATTTGCCAAATTATTAGCTACCGTTTCAGAATCACCCTCAGAATATATGCGGATAATTGGCTCGGTATTAGAACGGCGCAAATGTACCCATTGTTTATCAAATTCTATTTTCAGCCCATCAATAGTTGAATGAGGCTGATCTTTGTATTTATCCTCTACCCTTAATAGTAACGCGTCGATGTCCATTTCTGGTGTTAGCGTAATTTTGTTTTTTGAGATAAAATAGCTTGGATAAGAAGCACGCAAGTGCGATATCGGTTTGCCATATTTAGCCAAATGGGTTAAAAACAAAGCTATCCCGGCTAACGCATCGCGGCCGTAATGCAATTCAGGGTAAATCACCCCGCCATTACCTTCGCCGCCTATTACAGCGCCAACTTCTTTCATTTTATTTACCACGTTCACCTCGCCTACCGCAGCAGCATGATATTCGCCGCCGGCTTGTTCGGTAACGTCGCGCAGTGCACGGGTTGATGATAGGTTTGATACCGTATTACCCTTATTATTTTTCAGAATATAATCAGCAACGGCAACCAGCGTATATTCCTCGCCAAACATATTGCCATCCTCGCAAACAAAGCAAAGGCGGTCAACATCCGGATCGACAGCTATACCTAAATCAGCTCGTTTACCGGTAACCTCTTTAGACAGCGCAACCAAATTCTCCGGCAACGGCTCCGGGTTATGCGGAAACTCGCCATTAGGCTCGCAAAATAATTTATGTACAGTTTTTACACCTAATTGCTCCAGCAAAGCCGGCACGAATATACCACCGGTCGAGTTTACGCAATCAATTACCACTTTAAAATCAGCTTTGGCAATAGCAGCAACATCAACCAATGGCAAGGCCAATATCTGGTCTATGTGTTTTTGCAGGTACGTATCGTCAAATATTACTTTACCCAAATCATTAACATCGGCATAAGTAAAGCTGCTGCTTTCGGCTATTTCTAACACCTCTTTACCATCGGCATCGTTAATAAATTCGCCATCGGCGTTAAGCAGTTTAAGCGCGTTCCATTGCTTTGGGTTATGGCTTGCAGTTAGGATAATCCCCCCGGCAGCTTTTTCTAAAGGCACGGCAATTTCAACAGTTGGTGTTGTAGACAGGCCGATATCGACTACATCAATACCCAAACCCATTAAAGTGCCGGTTACCAGGTTATTTACCATACTGCCCGAAATCCGTGCATCGCGGCCCAGAACTATTTTTTTAATACCTGTTTTTTTAACTGCCCAGGCACCGTAAGCCGATGTAAATTTTACTATATCTAATGGTGTTAAACCATCGCCGGCAGCACCACCAATGGTACCGCGTATTCCCGAAATTGATTTTATTAAAGTCAAAATATTAGCTATTATTAATAAGCCAAAAGTAACGATATTAATCGAAATGCTAATAGCCCCCTTGCTAAATCTCACCAGGTTGAAGAGACTTTTATTTTGCTTTTTATTTAATTCCCCTGTCGGCTACAGTTATGGTTACATCTTTATTCCGAATTTTATACCATTTCGCGAATCTATATATAACTAACTGATTATCAGTTTATTATATACCAAACTTAGGAATCAATCGTATATGTTGCCTTTTTAGCTTTTCAAAGCCTTGATTTTGCGCGCTGGTGCATAAGCCGGTTATTAAGTATTAACACCTAATTGCATTTAATGCACCTAATTTTTACTGCAAAAAATCACACAGTTCTTCTACTGTTTCACACTTAAATGCTATTAAATCACATTTTAATTCCACTAAATCACGCGTTTTCACACGTTTATACAACACTTATTATAAGTTAAATTATTGTTTTTCAGTCTATTGCATAAATAGCCTGTAAATATTCTCAAATAAAGCGTTTGGTTTGCTCTTGCAGAGCGAGGGATACACAAATATAAGAAAAAGCAGGCTGTAAACCTTCAATCAGCGCTATAAATTGCTTGTTAATGTGCAAATATTATCGCCGGGTACAATTATAAAGCATCCGATTTACACACTTTTTAGCTAAACTTATATACATAATTAAGATTTTGGTTGTACGAAGCTTAATAACATTACCTCCCGGGTCTTTAACTCAAAGAGGTGTGGACACAATAGCCCTAACGGGAGGATTGGAAGAGGCAAATTATTCTATTATCTTTAGCCGTTAATAACTCAACCACATGCCCGATTACCCGCTACAACTCGACCGGCACCTTTTTTATTTCATTAACCACGATCTAAGTAATGCTTTTTTTGATGTGCTGATGCCTGTTTTGCGCAACCCATACACATGGATCCCACTTTACATTTTTGTTTTTATTTTTTGCCTTTGGCGATATAAGAAGCAGGGCTTGATAATTATTGTATTATTAGCGCTAACTTTTGCCGTTGCCGACAGAGGTAGCGCCGGCCTTGGCAAATCATTTTTTAAACGTCTGCGTCCATGCAATGACCCGGCTCTGGCAACAACCATAATAAGCCGTGTGCCATGCGGTACGGGCTACAGTTTTCCGTCTGCCCACGCCAGCAACCATTTTGCTATAGCGGTTTTTCTTAGCGTGATATTTTATAAGCGCTACAAATGGGTGCTGCCTGTATTATTGCTTTGGGCTGCGGCCATTAGTTTTGCGCAGGTATATGTTGGGGTGCATTACCCTATTGATGTTACTACCGGGGCCATTTACGGCACATTGGTTGGCTTGCTTTTTGGTTGGATACTTTGGAAATATTGGCCAAAGTTTAAGGTTTAAGTTTGTTGTATACTGTCGTTAGTCGGATTGCAAATCCGACAACTATTCAAGTCCGGGATTAAAATCAGGACCAACATTAGTAACAAGAGCCATCGGCCAATGTCATTAAGTTAAGAGTCCGGCAATCTCTCTACCCGTGGTTTGTGTCCCCACAAGCCACCAATCGCAGGTCTGATTTTAAGGCGCTTGTGAGGACACAAGCCCAGGATGGGTACAATGAATTTCCTTAACCTAATGACATTGGCCATCGGCTCATAAAATATTGTAGCACCGGGTTTCAACCCGGTGTCAATAGACAGAAAACGAAACGAGTGCTGTAGGCACGGTGCATATTATATGGGCCGAACCTACGGTTCTGATTGATATGTTTTTGGCTATACAACGGGTTAAAACCCGTTGCTATAATATGATGCGAGGCTACGCCTCTTTACTGTTAAATAAATAAGAATTAAATCCGATAACGATAGCTATCGGGACGAACATCCGAAATCCGAAATCACCTACCCTCTCAACTTATCCAACAAATCGCTCAACAGGGCGGCTTCCTCGGGTGTAAGGTTATTCTTGATAAAATCTTTGGTTTTAAATTCGGTATCCATGATGGATAAAGTCTCTAACCCCTTTTCACTGATGCGGATATCAACCGCGCGGCGGTCTTTATTATTGGTGCAGCGGGTTATCATGTCTTTTTGCACCAGGCGGTCAACAATGCGCGATGCGTCGCTCATTTTGTCTATCATGCGCTCTTTTAGGAGGTTAACGGTAGCCGGTTTTGGGTACTGCCCTCTTAATATGCGCAGGATATTAAACTGCTGCTGCGTTAAGTTATGCTTTTCGAAATGGCAGTTAAAGGTATTCTTTAACCACCCGTCAGTATACGCGATATTGATAACCGCCTTCTGGTAGTTATCTTCAAATTTTGAACTTTGTATTTCGTCGTCTATACGCATAGCCAATTTATTTAGCGGGGGCAAATATCTTTATTTTTTTTCTGATTTAATATCTTCTTCGTTTTTTCCGAAATTATAGGGGCAGTGCTTGCATCCGTTTTCACAACAATAACCGCGTTTAAGGTGGTATACTTCTGTTAACACATGCAATCCGTCTTTGTTAATATAATAGTCTTCGCCCTCTTTCATTGCCTTTAATTAAGCAATTTAACCAAAATATCGTTACCAATATGGGCCTTAAGGTAATTACCATTACCATGCAAGGTCCATATTTGTTTTGGTTTAACGTTAGTTATAGCCTGTAAAATATCGTTCCAATCTACATGGTCTGATATAAAAAGGGTGTCCTCTTTATTTACCTGCAGGTTTTTCCAACCAGATGCGAACAGCCGCTTCACTCCTGTCGCCCTTATATAGCTGTTAAACGTAAAAGGCGGAACTATGTACACATATTCATCCTGCGTCTTCATCATTTTACGGCCGTACAACTGGTACTTACCCAATACCATGCCTGCCCGTTCATAAATATGGTTTATGGGCATTATTTTATGATGTATAAGCACCTTTTTCTGCGGAGCGTATTCATTTATCATCTGCACCAAACGCTGGCTCTTACCCATGCCATAAGCACCTAAAAGGATATTACTTTTTATACTATTCAGCTTTTTTATTTCCTCAACAGGATCAGGATGGATAATTTTCGGATCGGCAAAAGTAGTTTCGGTTATCAGTACATCGGCTGTTACCCATTCTATAGGTTCGCAGGTAGCATCAGGTTGGATCTTATAATCGCCGGTATAAAGATAGCTTGCCCCTTCATACTCCATCAGCACCATTGCAGAACCCAGCATGTGGCCCGCCGGTACAAATGTAAGCTTCACATCATTAATCATAAAAGGCTGATGATAGTCCACGATATTAAACACCTGAGCTGCCGAACGATGGTACCGCAAGTGCATAAACTCGCGCGTCGACTGGGTGCAGTAAACGTCTTTATTACCACTTATGGCATGATCTGCATGGGCGTGCGATATAACTGCGGTTTTTACCGGCTGCTGCGGGTCAAGATAAAAGTCGCCGTATTTGCAGTAGATGCCGTTGGCGTTTATGGCAATGAAGTCGTCGAATATGGTCATTAATTATAATATCACATTTGTTCATTTCGATACGAGGAACGAGTGAGAAATCTTGTACGCCATGTTAAATCGCTCGTATAAGATTTCTCGCTACGCTTCGAAATGACAGACTATTTTATGTTAAGGGGTTGCTAATTGTAAAAA
>JACMRC010000153.1 GCA_014376655.1 Mucilaginibacter sp.
CCGTATGTTTATGCGGGAAGTTAGTGACAAGGATGTACTGAAGAATAATACTATCTACATAGCCCCTGCAAACTATCATACCCTTATTGAAAAAGATAAGTCTTTTAGTTTAGATGTATCTGACGCAGTATGGTACTCAAAGCCATCAATTGATGTTACGTTTGAGAGCGTTTCTGAGATTTATAAAGAGCGTTGCACGGCGGTTTTATTTTCGGGCGCAAATGCAGATGGGGCAGAAGGCTTACTGAAACTTCGCAGAAAAGGAGCGTTAACCATAGTGCAGGATCCGGATGATGCGGAAATGAGCGAAATGCCCCAAGCAGCTGTTAATATGGAGGCGGCCGAATACATTTTAAAAACACAAGACATATTTGATCTTTTTCAACAATAAAATAGTACTACTGACCCTTTAATTATTATAATGCCGACCCCCGTAAATATTCTTATTGTTGATGATAGGATAGAAAATATTGTTGCACTCGAAGCTTTACTGACTCGGAGTGACATTAAGCTTTTCTCGACAACATCGCCAAACGAAGCGCTTAAAATAGCATGGGAAAATAATATTGCCATAGCCCTTGTTGATGTGCAAATGCCCGAGATGGATGGTTTTGAGTTTGTTGAGATGTTAAAATCGAACGCGAAAACCAAAGACATACTGGTGCTATTTGTTACAGCTATATCCAAAGAAGCCAAATATGCGGTTAAGGGTTTAGGTGTTGGCGCGGTTGATTATTTGTATAAACCACTTGATCCGTATATTACATCAGCCAAAGTTGATTCATTTATACAACTGGCCCGCGCCCAGGCAGAAGTAAAGCAAAAAAATGAGGAGCTGGAGAATTTTGCGCTTGTAGTAAAAAATTCGGCTGATATAATTTCTGTGGTTGATGCCGAAACTTTACGCATAAAAAGCATTAATCCCGCTGTAGAAACTATCCTGGGCTTTAAACAGGTTGAACTGGTTGGCCAAAGTATTGTGGACCGTGTTATAGACGAAGATAAAGCCGCGTTTCGCAAACGACTGGCAGATATCATTAAAGATAATTTAAACCTGGCTGTGTTAGACTACCAGTTTGCAACTTTCTCTAAAAATCCCATATCGGCCGAGTGTAGGGTGGCCTATCGCAACAAAACATTATTTTTTAACATAAATGATGTTACGCCGCAAAAAAGCTACGAGAGCCAATTAATCAAATCGAAAGAAGCTGCCGAGATTGGTAAAAAAGCTAAAGAAAGCTTTTTGGCTAACATGAGTCATGAATTGCGCACGCCTATTAACGGCATTATAGGCTTAACCGCGTTATTGCGCAAAACAGAGGTTACCGACCAGCAAGACAGTATGCTTGACTTGTTGGAAGTTTCATCGCAATCATTATTGGGCGTTATTAATGATGTATTGGATATATCGAAGATAGATGCCGGTAAATTCAGCATCATCAGATCACCAAACAATTTGAAGGATTTGGTGCAATCTGTTTATCGCCTGCTTAAGTTTAAGGCTGATGAAGAACATATAGAATTTTTCCTGCATATTGATCCGGAGATACCGGAGTATTTAATGATTGATTCGTTAAGGATGAACCAGATCCTGATGAATTTACTAAGCAATGCCATTAAGTTCACTAAGCGGGGGCATGTTAAGTTAACCATATCGTTACTTAAAAAAGAAAGCGATAAAGTTAAACTACAGTTTGTTGTTGAGGATACGGGTATAGGTATTCCTCAACACCGGTTAACAGATATTTTTGAATCGTTTGAGCAGGCTGATGATGATACCGCGAATAAATTTGGCGGCACAGGGCTGGGCCTTGCCATTGTGAAAAAACTGGTAGAACTAAAAGGCGGCGAGCTTACAGTTGACAGCCGCATAGGCAAAGGCAGTATTTTTACCTTTACTAATTGGTATAACGTAGCTGCCAAACCAAAGGACGAATTAGCTAAAAAACCTGAAAGTACGCTTAAGCCATTTAATAATATCAGCATATTAGTAGCCGAGGATAATTTGGTTAACCAATTTATGTTATCAAAAATATTGGGCGACTGGAAAGTAAAGGTTGATATGGTAAATAACGGCCTTAAGGCTATTGATAAGCTAAAAGAAAATCATTACGACATTATACTGATGGATACCCACATGCCCGAAATGAATGGTTACCAGGCAGCAAAAAAAATAAGGATTGATTTTGATGAGCCTAAACGTAGTATACCTATCATTTCGTTATCGGCAGCATCGTTTGATCATGAGCAACAGGAGGCTTTACTATCCGGGATGAATGATGTGCTGGCTAAACCCTTTTTGCCCAGTCAGCTCCACGAAAAAATAGAGAAGTCATTAAGCGAAAAGTTGGCTAAAGCTCAAGCTTAATTTGGCCCACGCCCATAATTTTTGCTTCATGCTCTAATAGCCATTGCTTGCGCCATAAGCCGCCTGCATAGCCGGTTAAACTGCCGTTTGATCCAATAACCCGGTGACAAGGCACAACTACCCATAAATTATTTTTGCCGTTGGCAGACGCAATTGCCCGAATAGCCAACGGGCTATTCATTCGTTGCGATTGTTGGTTGTAACTTATGGTTTTACCATATTCGATCTTAAGCAACTCCTCCCAAACCAGTTGTTGAAAGTCCGTGCCTTCCTGTTTAATGGGCAGATCAAAGTCTTTACGTACACCGGCAAAATATTCATCAAACTGTTTTACCATTTCTTTAAGTAATGGGGTTTCGGCAGGGGTAGCCTCGTGCTCGCCATCCAATATATGGATGCGGCTGATGAACCCATCTTCCTCAGTTATCTGGGCTATACCTACAGGAGTTTTATAATACATTACTGGCATAAGGTAAATTTACTTGTTTTTCGCTAATCGCCAATTTTAGACTTACAAAGTTTTTAAACGGCGAAGCCCTCAATGAGTCCATTAAAAACAAACAACACGAATTAAACTTCGTAAGTCTGTGTTTGCTATATTTACCCCGATGAAACTCGTAGACCAAACATGGGAGCTGTTTAAAAAAGAAGTTGTGTTGGAGTGGCGCTCTAAATATGCTTTTAATGGTGTATTGCTGTATGTGGTTTCAACAGTGTTTGTATGCTATATTGCTTTTAACCTTACCCCTGGTTTTGATAAAAGCGACGGCTATAAAGTGGTATGGAATGTGTTATTCTGGATCATCATCCTGTTTGCATCGGTAAACGCTATTGCCAAAAGCTTTATGCAGGAAAGTAAGAACCGGTTGTTGTACTATTACGGTATTGCCAGTCCGCACGCTATTATCTTATCAAAAACACTTTATAATATTCTACTGATGTCATTACTCAGTATACTGGCATTGCTGGTTTACCTGGTGTTCTTTACCAATACAATTGGCGACCCACTATTTTATTTTTTGGTGGTGATACTGGGCAGCTTAAGTTTTTCGACAGTATTTAC
>JACMRC010000154.1 GCA_014376655.1 Mucilaginibacter sp.
ACCACCACAGGGCGCGCGCTATAAAATTTATATTATTGATGAAGTGCACATGCTATCGCAGGCGGCGTTTAACGCTTTCCTTAAAACGCTGGAAGAACCACCGCATTACGCCATATTTATATTAGCCACTACCGAGAAGCATAAGATTCTGCCTACCATCCTATCGCGTTGCCAGATCTTTGATTTTAACCGTATTGGTGTTGATGACATGGCTAATCACCTGGCATCCATAGCTAAAAAAGAGGATATTAAATATGAGGATGACGGCCTGCACATCATCGCCCAAAAGGCTGACGGCGGTTTGCGCGATGCCTTGTCTATGTTTGACCAGATAGTAAGTTTTTCGGATGGTAACGTTACCTATCGCTCGGTTATTGATAACCTTAACATTCTTGATTACGATTACTATTTTAATATAACCGATAGCCTGCTTACCGAAAACACAGCAAAAACTCTGTTGTTTTTTGATGAGATATTAACCAAGGGCTTTGATGGCGCGCATTTTATATCTGGCCTGTCAGAACACTTCCGCAACCTGTTGGTGACTAAGGATGCATCGACTTTAAAGTTGCTCGAAGTAAGCGAGGGTATAAAGGCTAAATATTTACAGCAATCGCAGGCAGCAAACGTGTCGTTCCTGTTATCAGCAATGAATATTGCCAACCAATGCGATCTGAATTATAAGCTGAGCAAGAATCAGCGTTTACAGGTTGAACTGGCTTTGCTTAAAATGTGCCACCTGCTGTCGGTATTTAGCATGGCTACCACGCCGCTAACTGCAATGCCCGATAACGAGCAGCTAAAAAAAAAACATGATACCGCAGCAATAAGTACCCCAAAACCACCTGTTGTTAATAATGACGTGGCTATGGTTGCCGATACGCCTGCTCCATATACGCCATCGCCAAAAATTGCTGAGCCTGTTAAGGCCGTACCCGAAAGTGTAAAAGAAACGCCGGCAGCCGAAAAACCCAAGCCAGTTTTTATACCAAATTCGGGTAATACATCTGTAATAATACCGTCGTTAAAAAACATCGGTAATACAAAAGAAACTGTAGTTGAGGAAGAAGATCCTTATTTAAAAGGTGACGCGAAAGAGACTTTTACCTTCGACGACTTTTTAAGAGAATGGAACACCTACGCATCCAAAATAAAAAATGAGGGCAAAATGAACCTGTTGCCTGTTTTTATAACCGAGGTGCCTGCCATGCTGCAGCCGCATGTGTTTGAAATAATAGTTGCCAACAAGGTACAGGAAGACCTTTTTAGGGATGAGAAACCTTTTTTCCTGAACTACATGCGCAGCACCCTTAAAAACTTCGAGTTGGAAGTTAATGCCCGTATTGATAAACAGGTTGCTGTTAAACGCCCTTATACCAGCCAGGAAAAATATCAGCACATGGCCGCCAAGAACCCACAATTAGCCGAACTTAGAAAACGCTTCAACCTGGATTTTGATTAATAAAGGTAAAATTGTATCTTTAGAATTAAAAAAATATCAATTAATACCCCGTGGTCTTTTATAACAAGCTATTATTAATCTTTGCGGTATCCTGCATTTTATTAGGTTCATGCAAACTTGACGACCCCATGTTGCCGGTACCTAACCCCAATTTCAACACAGGGCAACTTGTTTTAGGTATTACGGTGGTAGGCAAAGATATTAATGATGATTATCTAACCCATGCATGGAAAGTAGAAACCACTGTAGAGCAATATTATGACAAAAACGATATAGTTGTTTCAGGAAAAAGTGTTCCTAACAAATTTTCATCAATTTCTATAAACGACAAAACCAAGAAATGTACTTTTAATGGCTTAGCGCCTGGCTTAGATCCTGAAGGTTATTACATTCTATCTACTTCTTATAACGTACTGTTTATAGCGATTTCAGATAACCCATTTGCGATAGACATAGAAGGCACAACAAGGATTAGTAATTTAACAGCACGAGCCATGACGTGGATAGTTATAGCTTCAACCCCGGTTATCCAAAATGGGCAGGCAGTACGCAAATCTTACCAAATTATCTTTTCCAGATAAAAGATTTATGCCTTATTTAGGCGTATCATCTTTTGGATAGCCTTCTTCATCCAGATCGTCCCGGTCATCTTCGGGTGTATGGGCAAGCATTTCATCAATGGGGTCGGTATTTACAATCTCGCCATTATCAATATGCATAGCCAGTTGGTCAACATCTGTCTCTAACGATTCATTCGGTATGTATTCGTCAACTACATCATAAGGGTTAGCCTCATCATAAGTTGAGTTCATATCGGCACCGTTTTTTTGCGAGGTATTATAAGGGTCGGGATGATCATAATCAGGGTCATCGCTTTTTACATCAAGCTCGTAGCTATTATCTTCGGCGTTAAACCGTAATTGCTGTTTGTCAATTGTTTCGCCAAGCTCGTCCTTTAGGGTTTTATCCCTGTCGTTGTTTTCGTTGTTAAAATTATTATTATTCATGGCCTTATTGTTTAGTATAAATATACCGTAAAAACCCTGCCAAATAAATGATTTAACCCACTAAATAAAATGATTGTTAAAAACTGATCTGTTTTCTGTACGTAGCAACCCCGCCAATTGCAAATTTTATCCCGATAGAGAATTGCGAGTACGAGTCCTTCCCTGTACCGGCCGTAAAACCATCAAGGCCATCGCCCATTATAAAATTATATTGGTACCCGGCATCTATTTTAAACCCCGGCTCATTATACCTGTTAAAAAACTTCAACTCATACCCAATCCTAAGCGGAATAACTATCTGGTTACTGTTATTTTCACCGTCGGTATAAAATCCGGGGGTTTTAATTGATGCCCGGTTAATTTCCGTCATGTGGTTTACAACAAACCCAATACCCGATGATATGTAAAGGTTTTTAAAGGCGTTGGCAACTTTGCTTTGGCTGTAATCTATTATTTCGCCCATTTGCAACTGCCCCCTAAACATCACTGCCGAAAAATTATTATTGAATTGCCTGCCTGTTGTTGTCAATAATGAATCGCCGCCTTGCAGGGTGCCTGTTTGGTACTCAATAATGTAGTTAACAAATGGCGTTACATTGTAGTTAAAGTTAAAATGCCCGGACCGCGTGCTTGTTACAGTTTGCGCATCGGTATAAGCTTTATTAAAATCAAGGCCCAAGCCCAGGTCATACTGTGCAAACTCATTGCCAACCTGTGCCTTAACCGTGCCTATTGCTAAGCAAAGAACAAACAGTAAAAGACATTTTTTTATAAAAAGATTCATATATTATTTACGGGCAAGTTTATAAATTAGTTTATCAACGGTTACCGCACCGCCTGCCGAACCGCTTATTGTTGAATACATTATTAAACTATCAGCGGTTAATTTACTAATTGTGTAGTTATCTTTTGCATCCGCGCCAAATGATAATTTCTGGTAAGTAGAGGTATACCTTCCATCAACAACTTTATCTGGGGAGGAGGAGGAATATTTGAACGTATTATCGATATTAAAAATATAATAATCCTTTGCTGTGAAGCTTTTTACGGTATCGCCTGATATTATTTGTGCTTTAACGAACCACATACCGGGTAACAAAGACTTAGAATTGTTAACCGCATTCTGATCAAAACCCGAATCATCCGGCTTACAGCCGGTTATGATGCTGACAAGCAATATCATAATAGGTAAAGGTCTTCTCATTGGTTAAAATTAAAAGGATTGATCCTCAAAAATATATAGGCTTCGAATTTATTTAAAATTAACCACTATTTTACAATTACAAGCAATTATTGATAAACAGTATTTTATATCTTTGGTGCCACTATAAAAAATAAGATAACCTGGTATGTCAAAAATTAAAGTAAATAATCCCGTAGTTGAACTGGATGGCGACGAAATGACCCGCATCATCTGGAAATTTATAAA
>JACMRC010000155.1 GCA_014376655.1 Mucilaginibacter sp.
TTAGCGCTTTAAAATAGTCGTCGGGATACTTTTCAATATTGCCTTTATCTATAAATATCGCTAAGGCGCTATCAGCATACAGGCCCATCATGGCAACATCACTACCAAAATAATGACCGGACATAAAATCATAATAACCACATAGCTGTGCATTATCGGGTTTAAATTGCGGCCGCTGGTTTTGTAGAAAAATGGTTGCGCTATCGCCTTTGCCGGCTAAAACAAGGCTATCGGCGGTTTGCACATATTGTTTTAAAAGAAGTTCGTCCCGGGTGCTTTCAGATATACACGAAGATAGAAACAGGGAAATGCCAATTATATAAAATGCCGAAGCGATGAAGCCGGAACGTTTAATTAGCATGATAAATTTAGATAGACTTTAAAGTTTAGCTTCAAAGATAATGATTAATCAGCACATCGCGCTATAAATGTGCTAATTATGGTCTGCACATCCCAAGGGGTGGACAAAATGGGGACAGAAATTATAAAACCTCTTTAATGGTTTTTTCTTTGCGTTTAATGAATGGGCGCTCAATAAACAACCATGATAATGTTGCTGCCGCGTAGGTTGCAACCAGTATCATAAACAAATTTACAGATCCCGCAAGCTTTAGCTGTACAATAACGGTCATTATCAACCCATGGTAGATATAAATGCCGTAAGAGATATCATTGGTGCCCAAAATCTTTTTAGCAATGCCCGGCAACGTGTAAGCTATAGAGATGATGATGAAGCCTAATAAGCCGTTTTTTATGAAAGTATAAGTAAGTGGCGATACCGGTAAAAGGAAGCCTGATACTCCATAGATATATAACAAGTAGGCTGCTACCCAATAATGAGCTTTATTGAAAATGAACTTTGATTTGTAGATTTGCAACTTTTGAAAAACAACACCAACCAAAAACAGGTAAATATGCGGTACAAAGGTAAATCCTATTGCATTTTGGTGCGGGAAATTATGCGTTCTGAAAAAATAAAACGCTATTGCAAAAACAACTATCAGCCCTAAGAACCAGTATATAGCCGATTTTTTAGGGATCAGCATATACAATATAGGTAATACCACATAAAACTGTAGTTCGACAGTTATTGACCATAAAGCACCATTGTACGATCCAAACCCGTAATTGCTTAAAAAGCCCGGTGTATAAATTATACCCACCATTTGGGCAGGCAGCCATTTAAATGCCTGTAGATTTAAAAAATTTACCCCGGTAATTGAAAATACAATAACGGTTAAAAAAAGGCATCCCCATAAACCCGGGAAGATCCTTAAAGCACGGTTTTTAAAATAGATGCCCAGGTTATGACTACGCTCAAGCGACGCCGAGATCAAATACCCGCTTATCATAAAAAACACAGGCACGCCGGGGAAAAGGTAACGGGTTTCGTTTAAATAAAAGCTAAATGTTGTTGGCCTTATATGTTCGTAAAAGTGATCAAACACAACCTGGGTGGCAGCCATTAAGCGTAACAGGTCAAAATTATTTACCTTAAATTCGGCCTGTTGTGCTACTTTCAAAATTTGGCGTTGTTTAAAAATAAAGGTAAAAAAATATTGCAAGGAAATACTGTTAAATTGGCGCTATGAATATTTTGATTGCCCCCAATGCGTTTAAAAATAGCCTCGACGCCCAAAGTGTAGCCGAAGCTATTGCATTGGGCCTGCAACAAAGTAAGCTGGACTGTAAATGCCAACTCTTCCCCGTTGCTGATGGTGGCGATGGCACCGGCAGTTTAATTATAAAACACCTTAACGGGGCGTTAATAAACACCCCTGCTCATGACGCGCTTGGCCGCCCAATTACTGCACCTTTGGGGTTGATTGATGATGGTCGAACAGCTGTTATTGAAATGGCGGACGCGTCGGGTATCCGCCTATTAAAAACAACCGAACTAAGCCCGATGCTCACAAATACCTTTGGCACCGGCGAGTTAATAAAAGCTGCGCTTGATAAGGGGGTGACTAAAATATTCATCGGCATGGGTGGATCGGCTACGGTAGACGGGGGCATGGGGATATTACATGCGCTGGGCATTGAGTTTTTGAACGAAGCCGGGGAACCCTTAAAACCAATACCCGCAGCGCTAATAAATATTGCTGCCATAAATACAAGCAATTTAGATAAACGAATACCGACCTGCGAGATAATCATCCTTTGCGATGTAGATAATAAGCTATTAGGGGCAGAAGGTGCAGTGGCGATGTTTGGTCCGCAGAAGGGAGCTACTACAGCAGATGTTATTCAGCTTGATGCTATGCTTGTCAAACTTGCCGCTATCGCCTTACAGCAAACAGGTAAAGATATGACCACTATTAAGCACAGTGGAACGGCCGGGGGGGCTGCCGCAGGGCTGTACGTTTTTTTAAATGCTAAGCTGGTGAGCGGCGCAAATTATTTTTTAGAGCTTACCAATTTTAACTCGGTATTACAAAGTGCCGATATAGTTATTACCGGCGAAGGCAGCATTGACGAACAAACCCTGCAAGGAAAAGCCCCTGCGGCGGTGGCTGCGGCAGCCAAAAATAAAAGCCTAATAGTTATAGGCGTGGCAGGTACAGTGCCCTCAGCGCACAGCGAGGCGCTTAAACAGCTTTTCGATCAATTATTATCTATTAATACCAAGCCGGTTGATTTACAAACTGCTTTAAAAAACACCCGCCAAAACCTGGTAGAATCAGGGAAGAGAATTGGCGACCAATTAGCTTTGAGTTAATAAGCCGATTTATTTAATACTCTTTATTGTCTGCTTCAATTCCAAACAACCAAAGGTTATATTGGTGGCATGTTAATTGCCTAACCTTATGCACCTTATTGCTCTTTTTATTTTATGTAAATACTTAAAGACAAAGAGGATGACACAAACCAAAATTAACAATCGAAGTTATTTTTTCACTATCAATCACATATCAAAAGAAAAAACCGGTAAGCTTATTTACGGAATAGATATCAATAACATCCGGTACTTTTTAAGTAAAACGTCCGGACGGGATGATTGTGAACAGTTGGATAATATCACACCAATTGCCCCGGAAATACTTTCAGAAATAATCACAGTTTTAAATACCCTTGAAGTTAAACACAAAAAGCGGCCGTCGTTAGAGCGGCTAAACCGTGATGTCTTTAGTTTACTTATCCGGTTGCGTAATATGAGCCTGATTAACTTTAGCGGGTTGGTCTAATATTTCCGCCCACTGTCCATATATCACGAATGGTGTCTTCATCACCATGCCCGTCAGGCACAGCTTCACTTTTGTTATTGGCATAGTACCAGCGTTTTTTATCTATCGGCGATGTAGTTTGGCGGCCCCCTGGCATTTCTACATGTCCGTTCGGGTCGGTTTTCTTTACCCAATCATAAGCATAGTGCAGCCAGTTTTGGCGATAGGCCGCCGGTTGGTGCGCGTACCAGCTTATCTCGTCATATCCCCAAATCCAAATGGTTAACCCCGCTGCATGTGGCTGGCTTGGTTGTTTACTTACACCATAGTTATCAAATTCGACGATGTAAGGCAAATGTTCGCAACTCCAGCCGCTTGGGGTAATGCC
Organism: Mucilaginibacter sp.; assembly: GCA_014376655.1. Lineage (GTDB taxonomy): Bacteria > Bacteroidota > Bacteroidia > Sphingobacteriales > Sphingobacteriaceae > Mucilaginibacter. The sequence goes on from JACMRC010000155.1 coordinate 3,553, forward strand.
GCCCTTGCTGCGCAGAAACAACGCGTCGGTTTGGCCAACTTTTAACTCGGCTTCTTCGGGTTTGTCCGAGATCTCTTTTATCCGTAGCGGGAACGCATGTACATCCATCAACAGCTTGCCATCTTTTACAAAGCCGCCACTCGGCACATGCGAATCGCAGATCACCATTTTACGGCGGGCGTGTTTATGCGCATAATCGCGGATAAGTTCTAAGATCTGCGCGTAATGGTCAAGGTTTTTATCATTCTTGTTCATCAGCTCAACCTGTCCAAAATGTAGGCCCTCAATACCGGCATCAATGTATGATGCACCTAAAAAGTAGAAGAACAACTTGGTTTCATTCTGGCTCACATCAGGCACCGAGCCGCGTCCCCATTGTCCTTTAAATTTACCATCGGGGTAAAGCATGGCATCATAACTAAACTTCCGTGCCTCCACCGGCAGGTTAAGTGCCTTGAATGCCCAATCGGGAATATCCAATTGGTTAACCAGGGGCGTTACAATTTCAAATATGCAGGCTTGCAAAACAATATCAGGGTCAACAGCATGTACCTTGGCTGCCATTTCTTTTTCTTTGATTAAATTGCCAGGAATATCCGCTTCCTGCCCCCATTGACAAACGGCACGGCCGATCAGCTTTGGGCCAATGTTTTTTATCATCCGCAAATTATCCTCAAAATTACCCTGGCCTATCAACAGGCTTTGCATGGTTATAGAGCGGTCGAGGTAGTTTTCCAATACCTCGCGCGAGATGGCTTTTTTGAATTTATAGTTGAGTTTTTTGGCGGGAGGGATGGCGTGCGCTGTTATTGCGGCAGCAAAAAATAAAATGGCAAGTAGTTTGTATATGGCTTTCATATCAAGTAATAATAAACTATAAAGGTTGTCATTATAAGTTATAA
>JACMRC010000156.1 GCA_014376655.1 Mucilaginibacter sp.
TAGGTAGATGTAGGGTCGAAATACTGCGAGAGTCTTTCGGCCCTTTTTAAACCCTCCGAGGAAATTAGGAAAGAAATTTGCCCCTAATAATAACATATATATAAAACAGGCCCTGAGTAATTGGGGCCTTGTTTAAAAAATATCTATTAAAGTTTGCCCTTAATTCTAACATACATATAAAGCAACAAGGCCCTGAGTGATCGGGGCCTTGTTTGTTTATGGAGACCTAACAAATGTTATTTGTTTTTAAGTATCATCTCGGTCGCCTTTTCCAATAACTCATCCCGGCCTTCTTTTATACCTTTTATAGTTGGAGTTATCAAGTGATCTATCTTTACACCCGCCCGTTGTGTATTGGTGCTATTAGGGTAGTATACACCAATGCCCGATTCATAAGTGCTAATTAATGGCAGGTTGATTATTGTTATATTACCGTCGGCCCCAGCCGTTGGGCTACCAATGACGGTTACATTAGGCGCTGTTTGAAAAGCCATAGTAACAAACTCTGCATTGCTTTGGGTTTGGGCATTTACTATCACGACTACTTTCCCTTTGTAATAGCTTGCCGACTTGCTACCCACTTTGGAGCCCGCCGAATAAACAAATAAGCCGGGGTGATTAACCGATGTATGGCTAAACTTTACAAAATCAGTATAACCTGATTTAATGAAGTTGCCGAAGTTTTCCACCATGTCTGCAGATGGATAACAGCGCAGATCAACAACGATACCCTTCGTGCCGGAAAATAGCTTTTTAAGGCTTTCAAATTCATTGTCTTTATACCTGCCGGGAAATACATACCCTATTTGGTTATTGCTTATACGCTTAAAGCCCGGTTGTTTGCTGTCAATTCCCCAATCAATATTATAAAAATTGGCCTGGCCTAAGTTTATGGCTTTCTGTTTTACCGTTAGGCGTTTATTGTTCCTTAACACTGTAAGCGTAAATACCGAATCTTTTCCGCGTAACAGGTAAATCCCCGGCATGTCGCGAAAGGCCGCGCCAACATTTGATGCTGAGGAAACAGGAAGATGTTTTTTTACCAATTGCGTCACCGGTATTTTATTGATGCTTGTAATAACATCACCTAACTTAAAGTTTTGCTTAACGTTAAGCGTGTCTTTGTAATATCCTGTTACTACCAGCTTGCCCTGTACAAACCGGGCCTGCACCGGCAAGCGGCGTTTGCCTAAATAAACATCATAAAAATCGTTAGTGATAAAAGCGTGTGTATCATGTGTTGCAGAGATCAACTTCACTATAGTTTTTATATAAGTTAGCTTAGTATCGGCGCGAATAACTTCTGGTATATATTGCGTTAAGATATTATTCCATCCTTCGGTGATTAACCCGCGGTTTGGCGAAAAATATTGGATGATATTCCAATAACGGTACAGTGCCAATAACCTATACCCAGCGTCAAGGCTCTCAAAGGCATCGTAACCTTTTTCATGCCTGAATTGAGGGACAATACCGCCATCGCCTAAGGACCCAATGTAATAGCTTTCTGATATATTGTTATTATCCCGGATATATTTTAGTTTTTGAATTAGCGATTTAGTAAAGACTGTATTGTTAAATAATTCGCCATAATTTGGCAAACAAGCTATGTCTTTGATTTTTGTTATTGGGATGCAGTTATTACACGGCCTGGGCTTCCCTAAACCATCAACCCATTTTTCCATAACTGACGACGTTTGTTTATCAGAATGGCTGTTTAAAACTATCGGCAAAACCCTAAAAAGTTCTGCATCCCAATTATAGTCGCCCTTAGCAATTGCTGGGTGATGGTATTTTAAAAAGCCCCAAAGCTGGCCAAGCAACGTTAGATTATTAATGTTTTGTTTCGTAGGCGCTATCGTTTTGATACCCGATGTTTTAGAATACGCGGTATCGGTTAAGGCGCGATAGCCTGGCTCTGTCCGAATGGGAGCTTTATCAACAGGTAAACCATCAAGGTAAAGGCGCACACTATCCAGCCAAATCTTGCCGTTGCCGACGAGTAAAGCACCGGCATTTATTGTTACAGCTTCGCCCTCATCATACGGAACTTGTACCATGTATTCTTTCCAGGGATTGGTGCCTTTTATCCCGCTTTTCTCCATGTTGTCAAAGGCAAGTATGCTTTGATTTTGGCCGTCAACACGCAGCCATAAACCGGCCCAGCCGCTATTAACGTTTTCGGTTTTGATGGCTGCTACCAGCATTAGAGTTTTGCCATGCAAATGCGTTTTTATTGGGAAGTTGATAGCGCCATAACTGACTTTGCTTTTCCCCGGCGAAATAGAAAGCGAATACTTTCTCTGTCGTTTCTCTAAGCTATCCAGTTTTACATCGTAGGTGTTTTGATGATCAAAAGTAAGGTCCCAACCCGCAGGCAGGCCCTTGTCATCCAACACCTCCATATTTCCGTTAAACTTTACCTGGGCAGTGGCTATTAAGCAACAGAACAAAAAAGCAACAATAATTGGTAAACGCATAGTGCTTGGTTATCGGTTAGTGAAGCCAATGTAGCGTTATAAAATTGACCCGTTAAATGTTTAACACATTTTAACAACAAAAGCCCGATCTCTCGGGGCTTTGTAAGGGAACCTGCTTTTAGCGTTTTAACCAGCCATAAGCTTACTTCCAAACCCATTAGCCAATGTTGCACTTTTTTGCTGTTTGCCGTATTTTTGTATAAGTACAAGCGCAAGCTGTCTAAACGGCATACTTTTGCGGATGTCAATTCAGAGAATAAATTACCTTTTTTATGTTATGTGTTTATATCCAGCAAGTTAAGTAAAATATTAACTGTGATATAGTGTGATACGCTGTGATATAACGTGCCAGCCTGTGATTGGGTGTGTCAGACTGTGATACAGTGTGATAAAAAGCGATTTTACCGGGGGCCTTCGTTTAATTATATCGCGGTTGCTGCCTATTTACTTCGCTTTCCGCAAATAAATATTGCCATTCATGTTCTTCATCAGCAGCTCGGGGCCGTCGATAGTAACGTTTACCCAATCTTTATATGTTAGGCTACATTTCCAGTACGGTACCTGATAACTTGGCATCAGGAGCGGTAGTTGTGCTTTTCATATTAATTTCCGGGATAACCGCTTTTCTGTAAAGCACCCCTTTTATCAACCCTTAATCAATAATGCAGATGTAATATATTGTTAATTTATAGTGCGTTATACTGCGCGTCGGTAACCTGCTCCATCCAATCAACCGGCGAGCCGTTTAGTTTTTCCTGTATGGCAATATGGCTCATTGCGGTGGTTGCCGTAGCCCCGTGCCAATGCTTTTCGCCGGGAAAGAAGTAAACCACATCGCCTTGCTTAATCTCTTGTATTGCATCACCCTCGCGCTGCACCCAACCGCAACCGGCAGTAACAATAAGTGTTTGCCCAAGCGGATGTGTGTGCCAGGCTGTGCGTGCGCCGGGCTCGAAAGTTACCAATGCCATTACAGCACGCGCTGGCTCGGGCGGACTGTTTAGCGGGTCTATCCGTACCTGCCCTGTAAAATATTCTGCGGGGCCTTTTCCTGATGGCTGTGTGCCGTTGCGTTTAATTTCCATGATATATCTGTTTGTGTACGTAACGTTTTTTTCTGTGGATGGTTTTGCTGTTGCGATAGCTTAAATTGTAGGTACAACAGGCTCAACCAACACGCGTTTTTGTTTTGTTTTCAGTTTTTCGCGGTGCAAATAACGCCAGTGCAGTAAGCCGATTAATAATGCGGCTACGCCCTCGCCCAACATGGTATTGGTTGTGCCCAACCATTTGGAGATCGCCCCCACCAATAATCCGCCTAATGGCTGCATGCCGAAAAAAGCCATAGCATAAAAGCTGATCACCCGGCCACGCATGTTTTGGTCTACAGTGGTTTGGATCAAGGTATTACTAACAGTAATCTGCGACATCATACCAAAACCCGCTATAGTTACAAACAGCAGCGCCAGCCAATAATTATGCTCATGCGAGAACAGCACCAATCCCGCGCCAAATACCAAGGTGTTAATGAATAAGATCTTCTTTAAGTTGGCCCCTGTTTTCTGCGAAGCCAGGAATATAGCACCAGAAAATGCACCCAAGCCTATAAAACTGTCAATCACACCAAAGGTTGTCGCTGTGCCTTTAAATACATCGCGGGCATAATAAGGTATCAGCGTGCTAAATGGCAACACCATTAAGCTTATTAACGCCAGCATCACCAACACAAATAGGATAGATGGCGTGCGTTTGATATAAGATAAACCCTCGCGCAATTCGCCGAACCCACTTTTAGGGTATGGTTTGCTGACATATTTTGGCAGGCGCATCATTAATAAAGAGCCTATAATGGCAATGAAGCTTACGGCATTACCTGCAAAACAAGCGCCATCGCCAAACTTCTCTAATATCAACCCCGCTATGGCCGGACCTATTAGCCTTGATAAATTAACCATGGACGAGTTTAGCGCCAACGCGTTAGGCAGGTTGTTTTTATCGTCGACCATGTCATACACTAACGACTGTCGGGCAGGTACATCAAAGGCATTGATGATCCCCAATACAACACTCAGCGCCA
>JACMRC010000157.1 GCA_014376655.1 Mucilaginibacter sp.
AAATGATGGTTATGATTTTATTGGGCTGGTTGGCCATAACCCGGGGATAGGACAGCTGCTTTATTACCTGACAGGTGAAGTACGTGATGTGCCGCCGGGTGCTGTAGCTTTAATAGAATTTAATACCAAAACCTGGGCCGTCACAGGCGCTAAAACAGGGAAGCTGGTTTATTACGATACGCCGAAGGATTAGCTTATACTATTTTTCATCAACAACTCCGCAATAGCAATATCTTCCGGGAAAGTTATTTTAATATTCTGATAGCTGCCTTCTATTAAATTAATTTTGATGCCCGTTGCCTCAACCACGCTGGCATCGTCCGTAAATTTAGGGTCGTAAGGCTGTTGATAGGCTTTTTTTAGCTGCGCAGATTGGAAAGTTTGCGGAGTTTGCACCAAATATATCTCCTCGCGGGTTAATGCTACCGAAACATTGCTTTTTAATTGCCTTATCGAGTCACGGCTTTTAACGGCCACCACGGCATTGCCGTTTGCGGTGGCATGTTGGTATGATTCATCAATTATCTCGCGACTGGTAAGCGGGCGTACAGCATCATGTACTGCAATTATGGTATCAGTGTACGGTATCAGGTCCAGTCCGTTTTTAACCGAATGAAAACGGGTATCGCCACCTGCAACTAATTGATAAGGGATAGTAAGATCATGCATCTCGCATAATTTGGTCCAATGATTATGGTAGTTCGCGGGTAATACCACAATAAGGTTAGGCTTTGCGTTGCTATTGTAAAAGGCCAGCATAGTATGCATTAAAACAGGCACCCCGTTTAACGACATGAACTGTTTAGGTATGGAAGACAACATACGGCTGCCCGAACCTCCCGCTACTATAATAACATAGTTTTTGGAGATATGAGACGTGAGATTTGAGAATTGAGACATAATAAAGTTCAATAAATATCAGAATAATTGTGACAAAAAAAAATGTGAGACTGTTAAAGGTCTCACATCTCACATTTAATATCTCACATCTAATTAGATGATAAGCATGGCATCGCCATAGCTGTAAAAGCGGTATTTCTCTTTTATTGCCACTTCATATGCGTTCATTACATGATCATAACCGCCAAATGCCGATACCATCATCAATAAAGTTGACTCGGGTGTGTGGAAGTTGGTGATCATTGAATTAGCAATGCTAAACTCGTACGGAGGGAATATGAATTTGCTGGTCCAGTCGTTAACCGGTTTTAATATCCTGCCTGCAGATACAGCCGACTCGATAGCGCGCATACTTGTTGTACCAACCGCGCAAACGCGTTTTTTACGTTCAATACCACGGTTTACAATGTCAGCTTGTTTTTGCTCGATGATGATCTGCTCAGAATCCATTTTATGTTTGGTAAGATCCTCAACCTCATCCTGGCGGAAAGTACCTAAACCAACATGCAAGGTAACCTCGGCAAATTCAACACCTTTTAGTTCAAGGCGTTTCATTAGCTCGCGGCTAAAGTGTAGGCCGGCAGTAGGGGCGGCAACAGCACCTTCGTGTTTAGCGAAAATGGTTTGGTAACGCTCTTTATCTTCGGCAGTAGCTTTACGTTTAATGTATTTTGGTAGTGGTGTTTCGCCTAATATCTCCACGTTGCGACGGAACTCTTCTTCGGTGCCATCAAACAAAAAGCGGATAGTACGGCCACGTGATGTGGTATTATCAACTACTTCGGCAATTAACAGGTCGTCATCACCAAAATATAGTTTATTGCCTACACGTATTTTACGGGCCGGGTCAACCAATACGTCCCATAAACGTAATTCTTTATTTAACTCTCTTAACAGGAATACTTCAATAGTAGCGCCTGTTTTTTCTTTATTGCCGTACATACGGGCAGGGAATACTTTGGTATTGTTAAGGATCATAACATCCTGGTCATCAAAGTAATCTAAAACGTCTTTAAAAACCTTATGTTCAATCTTGCCTGAATCTTTGTGCAGTACCATTAAACGCGATTCGTCGCGGGTAGCAGCGGGAGTGTGTGCAATTAATGATTCGGGTAAATTGAATTTAAATTGAGATAATTTCATGCTTATATATATGAATTTTCAGGGCGCAAATGTACAAATAAAATTATGGATTACACTGATTATTTGGTTGATTACACCGATAATGGTTTGATTACACTGATATGATTGTTGATTACACACATTATTTGATTGCACCGATTAGAGATAACTTTTTTATTTTTAGGCTTATTAACTAATTGGTGTAACTTAATGCCAATATAAACATCTAACATATAACAACGTTTTTTTAATTGAGTTTGCCACCTTTAAAATCAAATAGAAATCAGTGCAATCCTAATTTAAAATCGGTGTAATCGAGGTATATGATATTTTTAAAACTTTTTAGGGAAAGCTTTCTGTTTGCGTTTGATGCTTTAAGGCAAAACAAGCTGCGTACAATGCTATCATTATTGGGCGTTACCATAGGTATATTTACCATAATAGCGGTTTTTTCGGCTGTTGATACTTTGCGTGATAACCTGCAAAAAAGCGTTAATAAACTGGGTAGCAATAGCGTATATGTTGAAAAATGGCCCTGGGTATCAGACGGCGAGTACCCATGGTGGAAATTTATGCAGCGCCCCGTTGCCAAGCTTAGAGACTTTCATGAACTGCAACAATGCAGCCAAACTGCCGAAGCGATATCATACGAAATTGGCATTGATAATCGTACCATAAAATATGGCAGTAATACGGTTGATGGTGCCCAGGTTGATGCCGCCACCCATGATCATAATAAAACCTGGAACTTTGATTTTCAGGACGGGCGCTACTTCACCGAAATGGAATCGCAAACCGGCGCGCCGGTTACTATAATTGGTAATGATATTGCCGAAAACCTTTTCCCCGGTGGTACAGGTGTAGGTAAAAAAATAAAGGTAATGGGCAGGTATGTTACCATTATTGGCGTATTTGCCAAAGAGGGTAAAGATATGTTGGGCATCTCGGCAGATAAAGAAGTGCTGTTACCTTTAAATTTTGCTCACAACTTAATTGATGTACAGAATGAACGTTACCGCCCATCTGTTGTGGTACGTGGTAAAGAGGGTATACCTATTGAAGAAGTTAAAGGCGAGATAAAAGGTTTAATGCGCTCTATCCGTAGCCTCAGGCCAAACCAGGATGATAATTTCGCTTTAAATGAAAGTACCATGCTGTCTGATCAGTTAGACATCGTTTTTAAGATAATTAACGTTGCCGGCTTTATAATAGGCTTGTTCTCTATGCTGGTAGGTGGTTTTGGTATTGCCAATATTATGTTCGTATCGGTAAAAGAGCGTACCAATATCATAGGCATCCAAAAATCACTGGGTGCAAAAAATTACTTTATATTATTGCAATTCCTCATCGAGTCTATCATACTTTGCTTAATGGGCGGCATAATAGGGATATTAATGGTATATGGCGGCACATTTATAGTAAAATGGCTGGCTGATATGCAGATCGTATTATATGCTAAAAATATTATTATAGGCTTGGTTTACTCTATCGGTATTGGATTAATATCGGGTATAGTACCGGCCTGGTTCGCCTCAAAACTTGATCCGGTTGAAGCAATAAGATCGAATTAGTTAAGTGGTGAGTTTTGAGTAGTGAGTTTTTTAACTCATAACTCATCAACCAAAACTCACTACTATATCATCTCTTTATAATACCTCGATACTTTCTCGAAAAATATAGCCGGTACAAAGGGTTTGGTTAAATAATCGCTCATGCCGGCAGCTAATGCTTTGGTATAAGTTTCGGGCATGGCATCGGCCGTAAGGGCTATTACGGGTAGCTGCGGATGCTTTTTTTTAATAGCCTCTGTAGCCTCAAACCCATCCATAACCGGCATTTGCAGGTCCATGATTATCAGGTCGTAAACTTTCTCATTAACCATATCTACTGCTATTTGCCCGTTTAATGCCTCATCTACATTAGCCTGCCATTTCTTTAAGAATCTTGATGCTATCAACAGGTTCATTTTGTTATCATCAACTATCAACACACGCATGCCATGCAGGTTAAGCATTGGCGCGTTGTCTGCATCGGGTACTTTGCCTATAAGTTCGGGTTCGGGTAATTTAAATGCTATTGTAAATGTAAATGTAGTGCCTTCCCGGGGGGTGCTTATAACTGATATATCACTTTGGTGCAGGTTTACCAGTCGTTTGGTTATGGCAAGCCCCAAACCTGTACCGCCAATATTGTTGTTATTAATTACCGGCTCCTGTACAAACGGATCAAATATGATGTTGATATTGTCGGGTGCTATACCTACGCCCGTATCTGCAACGGTAAACTTAATAGTAACCTGTTTGCTGTCCATCTGTACGGTATGCAGATCTATATTGATCTTACCTTTCAGCGTAAATTTAACGGCATTGCTAATCAGGTTATTTAATATCTGGCTTAGGCGCATTTGGTCGCCGGTTAAAAACTCGGGGATAGCCGCATCAATATTCAATTCAAGCGCCAAGCCTTTTTCATTAGCTTTTGCGGCAAAGGTTTGCTTGATTTTTTTTGTGAGGGTGTGGATATTAAATTTCAGCTCGTTAAGCTCTAATTTGCCGGCTTCTATCTTATTATAATCTAAAATGTCATTGATGATAGATAATAAGTTTTCGCCAGAGAATTTAAGGATATTTAAATACTCCAATTGCTCGGGCCGTGGGTCGTCGCTTATTAATAGGTTAGTGGTACCTATAACCGCATTCATTGGCGTTCTTATCTCATGGCTCATTATTGATAAGAAGTCCGACTTAAACCGCGACGCTTTCTCGGCAAGCTCTTTAGCAGATATCAACTCTAATGTTGCTTTTTGCTGATCTGTTATATCCTCGCCTATACTTGTAGTCTCTTTTAGTAAGCCATTTTCATCATAGCTCATAGTATTTTGCCAGCTAATAATACGCTGCTCGCCATTTCTGCACACAATCGGGTTAGTATACTGCTGTGGTATACCATTGTTGATTAGCATTGTACTAATACTTTCTTTTAAATTATCCGGGATAAAATTATCGAACCAATGCATTCCCAGGATCTCTTTTTGGCTATATCCCAACAAATTGGCCAAATGCTGGTTGCAAAAAATAATGTTGCCTTTATTATCCAGTGATATTGCCGCCATTTTAATGGTTTCTAATACCAGCTTGTATTTATTTTCGGTGCTTTTATAGTCTATTTCTACTTGTTTGCGCTCGGTAACATCTTGCAGCGTGCCTATTATTTTACGTACACCATTTTCGTTCCTTAAAATATTACCAACTATCACACTTAGGTATTTAATTGTGCCACTCGGCGTTATTATCCTAAAAACACAGGTATAATTGGGAATAATAATGGCGCTTTTAAATAAATGTTGTAAAATAAACTTGTCGTTTTTATGCACGTAGGCTAAAAGCAAACGTTTCATGCCTAAATGTACAAGCAGACTTCGGTCTACTTCAAATATATGATGAATCTCTTCGGAGTAGGATAATTTACGTGTTACAGTATCAAGTCTCCAGTTACCTATCTTGGCAATTGTTTGTGCCTCAATTAATTCGGCGCGACCTTTTTTTATCGCTTTTTCTGATAATTTGCTTTCTGTGATGTCCTGTATAATACCAAAAATTCGTTTAAGGGTACCGTCGTCATCAAACACTTTGTCGCCAATAATAATCTTGATGTACTTTAACTTGTCGGCAGGGGTAATTATACGGTGTTCAAACTCTTTTTGTGTAGAAGTACCTGTCGAAAATAAAAATTGATGGCAAGCTTCGCGGTCATCAGGATGAACAAGGCCCATATAATATTCAAACCTTTCAATATTGTCAGGGATATACTTGGTCCCTAAAATAGCAAGCAAGTTAGCCGATAGGTAAGTTTCGCGGGTAGTACTGTCAAACAGCCAGTTACCAATTTTTGCAACGGTTTGGGCCTCTAACAATAAGCGCTCTTTTTCTTTTAAAGCCTCGGCATAATTTCTTTGTTCAGATATATCAATTATCGAGGCTGATATACGGTGGGTGTATTTACCATCCCTGTCAAACACAGGCGTTAGTTTGGCCATTAACCAATTGCCCGTGCCATGGTCCGACAGGTATTCTATCGAGGTTGTTTTTCTGTTGGCTATAACATAATCCAAGGCGGTGTTAAATTTTAGCGCGCGCTCTTCGCCTAAAATATCTTCCAGTTTTTTGCCAACCAATTGCCGGGGATCAACAGGGCGTTCGGTAAGGTCATTAAACCAGGTGTTTAAGCAAATTTTATTCTCATCAAACTCAAAAATTATATCATTTAAAGAGTTAATAAGCGCGTTAAGTTGTTGGGGTGTATTAGGTAATTGCGCAGCATAACGCTTTACAGCATTGCGGATACAGCGTTTATAAAAAATGCCCATTGTGGCCGCCGTGAAAGCAGTTATAGCTAATGACAGGTATATGCTATAATTTTCTATAAATAAAAATAGCCCGCCTTTTACCGCCATTAATAATTGTTTTTAGGATAGTTTTTAGGTACGAATATACCAAATGCATGCTATTGAATAAAAATAAGTTTTATACGACAACTTTTTTACAATTACACAACCTTATGTACAGCTAAATTATACGCAGATTTACATATATTTGTTGCAAATACAAAATTCTTTCTATGTCAGGCACAGCACAGTTAACAATAGGTGATAAAACGTACGATCTCCCGATTATTGAGGGTACAGAAGGCGAAAAAGCTATTGATATTTCTAAATTAAGGGATCAAAGCGGCTTTGTAACGCTTGATGTCGGTTATAAAAATACAGGTGCTACCCAAAGTGGTATCACTTTTTTAGATGGCGAGTTAGGGGTGCTTAAATATCGCGGCTATCCAATCGAAGAACTGGCTGAAAAATCAACTTTTATTGAAGTTGCTTACCTGTTGATATATGGTAACCTGCCCACTGCCGAGCAACTGAAGAACTTTGAGTACGAAATAAGCCGCCATACATTGGTGCACGAGGATATGAAGAAGTTTTTTGATGGTTTCCCGTCAAATTCACATCCAATGGGGCAATTGTCGTCATTGGTATGCTCATTATCAGCATTCTATCCTGAATCATTAAAACCAAACCAAACTAAAGAGGAGCTTAACCAAAGCATTATTAAAATGCTTAGTAAAATGGCTACCATAGTTTCATGGATCTATAAAAAATCATTGGGCCACCCGGTGATGTATCCGTTAAATAAGTACGACTATGTAACCAATTTCCTTAACATGACCTTTGGCCAGCTGACCGAGGAAGTGGTGATAGACCC
>JACMRC010000158.1 GCA_014376655.1 Mucilaginibacter sp.
AGCCCAGGATGTCTTTTGATGTAGCATGGGTTATTTCTTTTGAATTAAGCGCTTTTAATAAGGTGTTTCTAACACTATCATCAGCAGTTGTCGAATTTTCTTCGATAAGGTAGTTAGTGGTTATGCTTATTTTGTCGGTACCTAAAGTTTTAACCTGTGTGCCATGGCCTAATACACCTTCAACAGCGCCACGTACATCTTCAACAGTAGTGCCTTTGTTAGCGAAGTGCATAATGTAGGTACGGCCACCCTGGAAATCTACACCATAGTTAAAGCCTTGTACAAACATTGATATTATACCTGCTAATATAAATGTACCTGAAAAAATATAGAACCTTGCACGTTTTTTAACAAACGCGAAGTTTGCATTTTTAAAGGTGTGTGAGCTCCATGGGTTTGAGAATTTAATATCCCAGCCTTTTTCAATCATCCACTCAAATATTAACCTTGAAATTAATAATGAACAGAATAATGAAGTGACGATACCTATCATTAACGTAGTTGCAAAACCCTGGATAGGCCCGCTACCGAAAACAAACAATATAACACCTGTTAAGAAAGTACTGATGTTAGCATCAAGGATGGATGATAAAGCGTGTTTAAAACCATCGCTAACCGCTATACGGATTGATTTGCCTAACGCTAATTCTTCACGTACACGTTCATATATCAATACGTTGGCATCAACCGACATACCGAACAATAATACGATACCTGCAACACCCGGTAGGGTTAACACAGCACGTAAGCTGGTTAATACACCCATCAGGAAAAATACGTTGACAACAGTTGCAACCACCGCTACAGTACCTGCACGGTTATAGTAAGCAACCATAAATACCAACACCACCAATAAACCTACTAAACATGACATTAAACCGGCATCGATAGATTGCTGACCTAATGACGGGCCTACCACGTCCTCGCCAATAATACGGGCAGGAGCGGGTAAACGGCCTGCTTTTAATACGTTGGCCAAATCTTTAGTGTCTTCTACTTTATAGTTACCTGATATTGATGACACACCACCAGATATTTCATTTTGTACACTTGGTGCAGAGTAAACATTATCGTCCAATACTATGGCGACAGCTTTTTTACCTTGTGCAGCTTCTGCAGTTACAGCGCGCCATTTCTCGGCACCCTGCGAGTTCATTACCATTCTAACCTCTGGTTGTCCTTTTTGATCCACGTCACTTTGTGCATCATTGATAACATCACCTGTTAACACAGGGCCGTTTTCGGCACCGGATAATTTAAGCGCGTATAACTCAAATATTTTGGTTTTTTCCATTGGCTTAACACCCCAGGCAAATTTAATGTTGCGCGGTAATGAAGCCTGTACATCTGTGCTGCGTAAATAAGTGTTTACTTTAGCAGTATCTTTTTGAAGCGTCCAGCCTACGACAACTCCCGGGCGCAACTGTTGTTGGCCTTGTTGATCCTGGTAGGTAGGTATTTGTAATATGCTGAAAAGCGGGTGAGCAGCATTTAATTTTGATTTTGCAGCTAATGATGTATCTGTTGCTGCAGTTTTTTCTACTTTATTTAATAAAGCTAAGCCGCTTTTTTTAGTAGTGTCTTTCTTTGCGTCAACAGCTGCGGTAGCGGTTTTTGCAGTGTCCTTTGGTGCGGTTTTGCTTTTTGCAGCAAGGATACCATCAATGCTGTTAAACATTGGGTAAACATCCTGGCTTTCAAAAGTCTGGTAAAACTCCAGCTTTGCAGTTCCGGATAACAGCTTGCGTACACGCTCAGGATCTTTAACACCAGGTAGCTCAATTAATATGCGGTTTGTGTTAGCCTCTAACTGGATGTTAGGTTGTGTAACACCAAACTGATCTATACGTGTGTTTAAAACAGTGTATGATTGTTTAACGGCTACGTCTGCTTCGTCTTTAAGGTATTTCTCAACCTCGCTGTTTGAAGCGTTGTATTTTAAATGCGCTTGGTTGTCTTTAGTTGAAAAGATAGCAGCTAACTTACCATTAGGGTTAAGTTTTTCGTACTCGTTAACAAATAAAGTAATATAGTCGCTTTGGCTGGTACGGGTATCAATGTTAGCATTGGTAATAGCCTGGTTAAATGCCGCATCAGGATTGTTGTTTGATAAAGCCTTTACCAATTCGGCCAACGAGATCTGCATGGTAACGTTCATGCCACCTTTTAAGTCAAGACCTAAAGCAAGCTCTCTCTCAACACAGTATTGATAAGTATGGCCCAATAGCGGATAGGCCGGTAATGATGAAACAGAATCTAAATAAGCCTTCACTTTAGCAGTATCGCCTTTGGCGTATACTTCAGCATCCTTCTCAACTTTGTGCGCCACCCAAGTGAAAGACAATTGGTAAATACACACAATTGTTAGCACTATGGCGAAAAATTTAATAACCCCTTTACCTTGCATCGTAAATTAAAATATGTAATTAATTAGTTTATAAGCATTTTAAACAAGACGGCAAATCTAATAAAATTTTGCAACCCTGAAATTTAAAATGAAAACAAAATTTAATGAGTGGTTGTTATGCTCGTTCAAGCGTGATGAATGAGTACGGAAGTGGGTTTTTTTCGTCCGGTTCATGGTCCTGCCGGTCGGTCTCCTTCCATGTAGTTGCCTTTATTTCAGGGAAGTAGGTATCGGCCTCAAAATTTTCGTGAACAATGGTCAAATATATTTTGTCTGTTAACGGCATGGCCAGTTTGTAGATCTCGGCACCGCCAACAATAAACACTTCGTCCTCATCGCGGCATAAATCCAACGCGGCTTCGACAGAATTTACCACTTCGCAGCCCGCAATTTCAATTTGTTGGCGGGTAATAATAATATTTCTTCTGTTTGGCAGCGGCCTGCCGACAGAATCATAAGTTTTGCGACCCATGATAACCGTACCACCGGTTGTAATCTCTTTAAAGTGTTTAAGATCTTTGGGTAAATGCCAAAGCAACTTATTGTCTTTACCGATGGCGTTGTTTTCTGATATAGCTACTACTATGGATACGATCATGGGGTAATTGAAATTATTTAATAAAGCCGTCATTGCGAGGAACGAAGCAATCTCTACGCAGGACAGGCAATTGGAAATTGATTAGCAAGTGCAGAGATTGCTTCGTTCCTCGCAATGACGTGTCTGGATTTACACTGCAACAGCACCTTTTATGTGAGGCCATGGGTCGTAATTTTCAAGAGAGAAATCCTCAAACTTAAAATCGAAAATATTCTTAACATCAGGATTGATCTTCATGGTTGGCAGCGGGCGTGGGTCGCGGATTAGTTGCAGTTGCGTTTGCTCCAGGTGATTGTTGTACAAATGGGCATCGCCAAAGGTGTGTACAAAATCGCCTAACTCTAAATCGCATGCTTGTGCCACCATCATAGTTAATAAAGCATACGAAGCAATATTAAACGGTACGCCCAAAAATATATCTGCGCTACGTTGATATAACTGGCAAGACAGTTTGCCTTTTAGTTCCCCCTTCAGGGGGTTAGGGGGTGCCACATAAAACTGGAATAGCATATGGCATGGCGGCAAAGCCATTTGGTTAACATCCGCCACGTTCCAGGCCGACACAATGATGCGGCGCGAATCGGGGTTGGTTTTTATTTGGTTAATGATTTGTTTTATCTGGTCGATATGGCCGCCATCGGGCGTAGGCCATGAGCGCCATTGGTAACCGTATACTGGTCCAAGGTTCCCTTGCTCGTCGGCCCACTCATCCCAAATACGCACGCCGTTATCTTTTAAATATTTGATGTTGGTATCGCCCTGTAAAAACCATATCAGCTCATGGATGATTGATTTTAGGTGCAGCTTCTTTGTTGTTACTAACGGGAAGCCTTCCTGCAGGTTAAAACGCATCTGGTAGCCAAATACACTATTAGTGCCGGTGCCGGTACGGTCGTGCTTTTGTGTGCCGGTTTCCATTACATGGCGCATAAGGTTAAGATACTGCTTCATTTTTAAATGAGTGATTGAGTGAATAATGGGTTGTGGGAATGTTTAAATTCCTGTACAAATAAAAAAAATCTATTTTTGGTATCCTACGGATGTGCATAAATACCTGCCGTTGTTAACTTTTATATGATCAATTTCCCAAACGCAAAGATAAACATAGGCCTTAACATTACCGAGCGCCGCCCGGATGGCTACCATAACCTG
>JACMRC010000159.1 GCA_014376655.1 Mucilaginibacter sp.
TCAATAAACTTTACAATGTCGCCACCGGTGCGCCACATATCCGCAATTTCTGCACCCCATAAATGTGTTGTTCCGCTCGAAAAGATGCAGATCTCGAACATAATTGGCCGGCCGGTTGCTTGTAAAGCCTTGCTCATACGGGTATGCAGTTCGCGGTCGGTATGTTTTTCTTTTTCGCCGCAGGCATCATATTTTAAATAATCAATACCCCAGGCGGCGTAAGTTTGGGCATCTTTTTCTTCGTGGTTATAACTACCCGGGTAACCGGCACAGGTTTTCATCCCGTTTGATGAATAGATCCCGATCTTTAATCCACGCGCGTGAACGTAATCAGCCAAATATTTCATGCCATGCGGAAAGCGTGCGGTGTCTGCATATTGCCGTCCTTCGGCATCGCGGTTAGCTGCCATCCAGCCATCATCCAATTGTACCAGTTTGTACCCGGCGTCCCTAAGCCCGCTTTTTACCATCGCGTCAGCAACCTCCATTATCTTTTTCTCATCTATCTTATCAATAAACGGGAACCAACTCATCCAGCCCATAGGCGGCGTTTTGGTAACTGCTTTATACTGTGCCTTTGCTGTAAAGCCAATGCCTGTAACAAATGCTAACGCAATGATGGTTTTTCTCATTTTTATTTAAATTAAAACTTCTTCATTATTTTAACCAGGCTCTTAGCTATTATTTCACAACCGGCATCAGACGGGTGAAGGCCGTCATAAGTCAGGTCCATAGCTTCTGTCGGATAGGGATAATCATCCGTTGCCGGGTTAAAAGGTATACCGATGGATTTAGGATATGGATAATCGGTATAAGTAGCCGTAGCCGGGTCCTTAAGCCGTTTAAACTTAACTAATCTTTCCAGCGTGAAATCTGCATTATGATAAAGGTCCGTTACCGGGATCTTGTCAAATTTCCCAATTTCAACTATCGCGTTAGCAACAGCTTCTAAGGTTTGCCCGTTTTTTTGCCGGTACGATCCAAACGCGTTGTTTTTCTTATCGAACAAATAAACAAAATCTACCCTTTGCAATGGTGTCATCAATACAATTTTAGCATCCGGGTTTAATACGCGCAACTTATTAATAATGATTCGGAATGATCCGTAAATAGTTTTGTTACCGGCGTTATTCTTATAATCATCCAAAGTGCCAATTGACCGGCCTTGCCACCAATCGTTAGTGCCTAAAAATACGGTGTAAATATCCGCCTTAACCAATCCCAAACTATCAATACGGTTAGCTATCCCGCCCGATGTCCAGCCGTTATAACCTTTGTTGGTGTAGTGTATATTTGGCAGTTTTTCGGTCACCTGGGTTAAATAACCACGGGTTAAACGGTTTTGCGTTTCGTTTTTATGATCGTTTAAATAGGTGATAGAATCGCCTATGGCAACCCAGGTTAACTCTTTTGCCTTAAAGGAGGTTAACAGGCAAACAGTAAGTAGGATGAGTGTTAGTTTTTTCATGATTTAGATCTAAAAAGAGCTTGTCATTTCGAAACGAGGAACGAGTGAGAAATCTTATACGCTTTGCTGCTAAGCGCTTGTTTAAGATTTCTCGCTACGCTTCGAAATGACAATTTTATTAAAGCATCTGCACATACGCACATCTGCATATTTGCAGATCAAATTTATCTACCCACCACCGGGAACTGCGAGATTCTTAACCTGGTACAACCATAAGGCACTAAGGTTATCTCTTCATCCTTTTCTTTAGGCGTGCCTTCATTATATATCACGCTGAAAGGCATCGGGCCGGTCATGTCATTGTATAAGGTCCAATTGGGTATGCGGCGTGCCTTAACGGTTAGCTGTAAAGGTGCGTTTGCCAAACTCCATGGGTAGGCGGCAACACCATCTTTCTTCTGGATTGTAAAAGACTTTTCCAGATCACGGGCACGTACGTCTATCAGCCCGTAGTTCCATGGCGTGGTTGGTCTAACTTCGTAGTACTCGCTGCCATAGGCAATAGGGTCGCGGTCATTTTTAACCAGTTTCTCTTCCTCACCAATTTTTAGTCCGTACACCAGCGGACCGCGCTCAACAGATACCGAATTTTCATACCAGGTATTTTTAAAAATATGCATTGGCAATACCAGTTCAACCACATCGCCGCTTTTCCATTCGCGGTTTAGTTTTACTATTTGGTTGCCTTTGGCTTGTTGTACCTCTGTGCCATTAACTTTAATGGTAGCGCTGGTACACCAGGCGGGTATCCGCAGGTGGAACGGGAACGTAACCGACTTGGTTTTTTTATCTGTGCTTAAGGTAAACTTTATCGTCTCGTCAAAAGGGTAGTTGGTTTCTTCTTTAAAACTAATCGGCACGCCGTTAGCCACTTTTAAATTCACGTCACTTGCAGAATATACTAATGCCGCAACCCCATTATCGGGTGTAGCGTACCATAAGTTTTGCGTGAACTTTGGCCAGCCCTGGTGCATGTTTGATGTGCAGCATGGGTAGCCCGATAGTAAGCCGTAAACTACATCGGTACCGGCATGGTTAACGTTAAAATTGTGCGATGCCCGTGTTAAGCTTACCTGGTTAGCCTGCTGGAAATATTGGCGAGTCATATAATCTTCGGATGTTTGGGCAGGCAGGGCGTTAAACGCAATCTTCTCTAAACGGTCGGCATAATCAATGTCACCGGTTATTTCTAACGAGTTCTCTAATGTAAACATCATCTCCACAGCCGTACATAACTCCGACCCCTGCGTAGGGTTATTACCATGTAACGATTCATCGGCACCGAATAACCCATGCGCCATGCCGTTGTATTTGGTCAGATCGGCAAAGCCCTTTTTCATAGCATCGCTATATTTATCTTCAGGGTGTTGCTGGTAATAGATGATGGGCTCTTTCATACCCTCGGCCAGGTTTACACCATGCGCACTGCCTAATTTGGTCAGCATATCGCCTTTCAAAAATTCGCCCGTAAAATCGAAGGTTTGTTGGTGCACCAAATCGGCAAGATTCAATAAAAATTTATCACCAGTAATGTTATACAGCCAGTAAACTACCATCAGGTTATCGCCGCCGCGCCATTTGGCCCAGAAGGTCCAATGGTCAAGCGGGTTCTTTGGTAGCTCGGTAAGTTGATATTTAAAGTAGTTGGTTAGTAAAGTGATTACGCGCTTATCACCCGTGGCCTGGTAGTATTGTTTAAGCACTTTAAGCATTACCATTTTTGGCCACCAGTCGCGGCTGTTATCGCGTTGTATGCCAGGCTCGCTCCCGTAATCTTTCGATGGGCCGAAATAACCATCGGGCGTTTGGCTTTTTATTGACCATTCCACCCATGGTTTTACTTTAGCAATAAGTTCCTTATCCTGTAAAATATAAGCTAATGGCAATAAGCCATCTATCCAGTACGGGCCGCGTTCCCATTGGTCGCCGTCGCCGCCCAGCCAACCATTGCGGTTACCCATAACAATGGGGTAAAGCTTATCCAAATTACCGGTAGCCCCCTCTTTTTGTTTTATCAACATCTGGCGTAGCCAGCCCTGCGGTTTAATAGCGCCTAATGGTAGTTCTATATAAGGGTTTTGGCGCAATGGCGCTTTGGCCCCAACGTAGTTTTGGGCGTTTACTGTTGATGCAATTGTTGTTAAACAAAGCAGGCTCGTTAATAAATAAACAGGTTTCATTTGGTGGAATAATTTAAGCTAACATAAACAGAATTTTTAAATTACCCCGTTATTTTATCAACCCAAAACGTTTTAAATAGCTGTACACATAACAACCGGCGCAAAACCCGGCTAATGATTCTAACGCGGCAAATATCATCAGTACACCCAGCAATACTTTGGCTGTAGTAATAAAATCAGTAAGTAACGCTAATAATATCATCACCATAAAACTTAAGCCTACAAATGCGGCGAAACGTTTTGGCGCACGGTCTACAGGTTTGTTTTTTAGCTGAAGTAGTTTTACCAGGAAGCCCGCTATAAAAGCTAACGGACTATATTTATTCAGGTTAAACGCACGCAAAGTAAAATCGACCAATAAAAATGCAGCTATCATGGTGTTAACTGTTATAAAACATATTGCCGCCAACAGCAGCACCAAAAACGCCACCATACGAACGCGGTTTTCATTTACCGTTACAAAATCTACCGGGCAATCCAATTGGGTACTTTTACGCATATGCAATTCTAAAAATAATAACGGATTAATCTTGTCATTAATTTACGAAATTGTCTCCGTGAAAGTCAATCAATACAAACTACTAATTGTCGTTTTATTTTTTGTGCCGATGGTCTTAAGGGCACAAGAACAGCCTGTACTCACCATAACCATCGATGCCAAAAACACCGCGCAAACTATTGATAACATTGGTGCGTCCGGATGTTGGTTCTCTGAGGGCATAGGCAAATACTGGCCCTTAGCAAAACGTGAAAGAATGGCCGAACTGCTGTTTAGCAAGGAGGTAGCCGCTAATGGTACATTAAAGGGCATCGGCTTATCTGCCTGGCGCTTTAACATTGGTGCCGGAACGGCAGAACAAGGCGACAGCAGCGGCATCCGCGATTTTAGGAAACGGGTAGAATGTTTTATAAATCCGGATGGGACTTATAATTGGGATAAACAGGTTGGTTACCAATGGTTTTTACGTAAAGCCAAGGATTATCATGTAGAAAATCTGATTGCTTTTGTAAACAGCCCGCCGGTACAGTTTACCCAAAATGGCCTGGGTTATAAAACGGTTAAGGACCATAAAGCCAATTTAAAGCCTGATAAATACAATGCTTACGCTGATTTCTTGTCCGAAATTGTTAAACACTTTGATCAGCAAAAACTGCATTTTAATTACCTGAGCCCTGTAAACGAACCACAATGGGATTGGGCAAACAAACCCGGGCAGGCCAGCCAGGAGGGAAGCCCGTGGAGTAATGAAGAGATCCATCATGCCATTACCGCAGTAGATGCATCGTTGACAAAAAATAAACTAACTACTAAAATATTAACACCCGAAGCTGGTCAACTGAATTATTTATATGGCGGTCAATCAAATGCCGCTAATCAAATTCAGGACTTTTTTGCGTCAGGCAGCGCGTATAATTTTAACAATTTGAAACATGTGCCAAAATTGGTTGCCGGCCATAGTTATTTTACTGATAATGGCGATAATACGCTGATAAACGTACGCAAGCATTTGGCAGATACCGCTGCTAAATATGGCGTTACCTTTTGGCAGTCTGAATACTCTATGCTGGCTGACGGATATAAAGAAGGCAACAAAGGCCGCCGCAGTCAGATGGATTGCGCGCTGTTTTTAGCCAAAGTAATTAACCACGACCTCACCATAGCCAACGCTGCAGCCTGGCAATTATGGAACGCCTGGGAACCCGGCAACGCCGAATTTGATACCCGTTACTACCTGCTTGCCCTAAAACCTAATCCCGACTATAAAGACGGCGAATTTACCATCACCAAAAACCTATGGGCACTGGGTAATTATAGCCGATTTGTGCGCCCGGGAATGATACGCTTAATTACTACCCGTAACGATGGACTTGCGCCGCTACAAGTAGCGCAGGATGTAATGGTATCCGCATTTGCATGGGGAGAGGATAAGCTGGTGATGGTGGTAATTAATTATACTGAACAAACCAGGTTGATAAGTCCTGACCTGAAAAACTTTAAATTGATAAAAACTTATCGTACTTACACCACATCGGCAAACGTGGGCGATGACCTTAAACCATCAGCTGCGCAAACCATAACTGTACCAATCAACTTGCAACCACGCTCAATAACTACGGTTGTTTTTAATTAATACTATTTCACCTCCGCATCAAACGCACTATTCAATATCACACCATTACGCTTAGCCTGTATCCAGATACGGTATTTGCCGGGCTGCGGGAAAGTGTAAGGGAAACTGATTTGATGCGCCATACCACCTGCTTTAGCGGGACCCATATCGGGCATGTTAGCCATTAATAGTTTGCTGCGGTCGGCTTCGGGCATTGCATTCAAGCGGGTCATAAAATGATCTACACTATCGGCAAATACTTTAGGCTTCGGAAGGTATTTATCTAAAGGTTGATGAAAAGCCATTCTGTCCAACACCGCTTTTTGCGATGCCATAGAGTAACTACCCGCAGGATGCAGGTGGATGTACACGCTGCCATCATCTTTCAAAATAACCGCGTGTGCCATCATACCCATGTAAGGCTGTAATTTGGCAGGTTTACCTTCGGGATCTAAAATTTCAAACTGTAGGTTGGTTAACTCACCGGCTTTAATTTCTTTGCCTGCGCTTTGCATCCAAACGGCGGTCGAGCCATCATTAAGCTTGGTCTCTATCCCCGGCGAGCCGCAGATTGCAGCGCCGGTACGGGTAGCAGTTTTGCTGTTGATAGCGTTGCTTAAATAATAAGTATCGTCAGGGTCTGCTGCTACAGTTGGCTTGTTAGTTAGGCCGACGTTATGGAAGATATTTTCGTTAATCGTAAGCGTATCCACAATAGTTTCGGCAAAGCCGCTCAAGCGGGTTATATCAGCATAAACCCAATATTTACCCGCAGGCAGGTTAGGTATTTTAGCTGTAAAGGTTACCGAGTCTACCCGTTGCGGATGAAGGTGAGCAAACACATCCAGCTCGCCTGCTTTTACTAAGAACAGGTGCATCAGCTTGCCATGATCGGGCACCAGGTAATTCATTTTACGGGTGATGTTCATCCGGCGCCTTTGCGTCATCATGTTTAGCTGCACGGTGTCAACTGTAAGTGTCAGCGTGCCATCCTGCCCGTTTATAGTAGTAGTAGCCTGCAATGGGCGATACAAAAATCTGTTGTAATTGGCAGCAGCGGCGTTCCACCAGGTTAAGCCTCCCCATAATATCAGCACTAAAATAACAAGGCTGCTTACACCGCCAATGGTGCGGCGCCTGCGCAGGCGTTTAGTAATTTCCTCGCCGGGGTTAAGCTGGCTGTCGCCCATGCTTGAACTTATAATGGTTACCATCAGCAATACTAAAAAAACAGCCATACCCAATAAGCCCCAACCCAAACCCGCAGGCATTGCGCGCTTAGCTGTTGATACCGCCATAACCGGCACCAATACCGTGCCCTTGCCTAACGGACCATAAATCATTATCTCAATGCTTGATGTACCCATGCTCATAAACCAGATCTTTACATCAAAACGCCCCGGTTGGCCGATAAATGCAGTGGCTTGGTCAGCACGTGGGGTGCCGTCGGCACCTATGGTCCAGTACACGGGTTTGGCAAATACGGTTACGCCTTTAACGCCATCCTCTAAATAAACGGTGACATTAGCTGTGCCCGGTATTACATCGGGCGGGGTGATGTTTACAATAACTTTATACGGACCGGCCTTACCCTCGAAGGTTACACCGGGGCTGCCTACGTGGCCATAGCTTTTTATAACAGCCAGCAATAAGGCAAAAAATAACAGGATTTTTTTCATGATACGTAGCGGTTACCGTTTAACTGATTTCATCCAACGGCCCCAGGTTAGGCCCAGCCATGTAGACAGGAAAGCCAATACAACAGCAATACCTAAGCCGGTGATAAGCGTTGCGCCAGTAGCTTCATCGTAAAATTTATAGCGGTATTGATAGTTAGGGTCTGAACCAAAATACCATGATGTTGTGCCAAAAAACCAGTTACGGGCATTAACTGTAGTCAGGAAATCGCCGAATGGCCATTGTACGGTAAATAGCACCAATATAAAAACTGCACCTATGACAAGCGCCTTAACTATTGATAATTTGCCTTCCAGGCGTTGATTTAACCAATCTATAGCCATTGCCGGGAAGATCAATAATAACGGGAAATGGAAGCTTTGATAATGGGTGATATGGTTTAATACTGGTCCTAATTTAGGTTCGGCGTGAAATAAAGGAAGGATCCAAACCATTAGCGCCATTAACGCCATGTAAACCGAGGCCATGCGTGTAGCACCCCATTTGGTGGTGGATGCACACGATACTGCTACTAAAAACAATGGGAATAATCCGCCTGCTACCTGGTAAAAAAGCGTACTATGCATATCGTGGCGGTCCAAATACTCGGACGCTATCGTAAACAACATCACCAGTAAAAAACCCGACGATAACATAAAACAAGTAGCCAAGGTCTTTTTAGAATAAGTAGAAGTGATGCTTTCGCGATTTTGTAAAGCCATTACGCTTACCATTGCTCCAAATTGTATGGTTACCATCCCCAGCAGCAACACCGTATGCGGCGGCGACAGAATCTGTACATCTAAACCAAAAGTATTGTGCCACCAATCATCAAATGGGGCCGAGGTTATCATGGTAAAGGCACCCCAGATACAAAACAATGCACCTAACGATCCGTAAAAAACTTTCCAGAAATTTATGGATTGCTGCTTCTCTTCGTTACGCCCGGCAAAGGTTAAACGCAGCACATAATAACCCGAGAACAAACCCGATGTTACCGCGCCAATATAAGTAGCCAGATGCGGCGGCGAAAACAGGCCGTCGCGCCCAATGCTGGTATGCCAGGAGATATCCCATATTAAACCAACGGTAATGCAAAACGATGCAAATACTACCGCGTAAATGTAAAACGGTAATGACAGTGCGCCGCTTGAGTTAACGGTATCTTGTGTTGACGAAAAGGTGATAGTGCTCATTTAATCGGGATGGTTAAGTTTTATCCTAAACAGTACTAATATAAGGTATTTATAATATAAGGGCAGATACTTATAATATCGCTTTCTTTTTACGTAATCCTGCGCGTGCGTCGAAAAAGCTAAACAGCAAAGTAATGCACAGGTAATTACAAGTGATCTTTTCATCCGGGATAATTGGTTTAGGTTGTCGTTAAATAATCCCAGAATATTTTTGTTGATTTTTTAGTTATACATAGAATTTTTATTTTTTTAAATTTCAGTGTTTCTATAAGAGCATTTAATTCAGTTTCAATAGTCGCAATATCGGAAGCTATCCAAGTATAGTCTAAAAAAATGGTTGAGCCGGGTATTATATTAAAATCATCTATGGCATGGAACTGCGCGGCCATATATTCATCCTTTCACTGGTCGAAGTTTTCAACTTCGTCCCATAATGTTATAAGCTTTCAGCTTAGAGAAAATGCACAGTTAAGCTGAAAGCTTAACATATTGTAGGTCGAAGTTACGCTGTCGCTAAACTTCGACCAGTGGGCACGAGTACGCCAACGCTTTGGCCAACGCTGCATACTCGCGCCAGAATCGGAAATTCTATATTGCTTTGCCTTACTAATCAACCACCAATTTCCCGCTCTTAATCTCATCAATTTGCTCATAAGTATACGGTTTGTAAATAGTGCCAAGTCGTTTGGCATTTTGTTCGACAGTTAAATCAAACCCGGCTTCCTTACGGCGTTGGTTTACATTAGCGGCATCATTAATAGGTACTACAAAACCAAACATCCGTTTTTTATCCGTTTTGGCATCAGGGATCATTATTGACATAATTTGAGTGCCATAAATTTGCTGCTTATGTTCGTTCATTAGTTTTCTGTCAAGCATTAACGCAACATAGGTAAACGGCAATTCGCCTTTTTTTCCGGCCTCCTCAATCAGCGGATAATATTTAGCGATTTTGTTAGAATGCTGGATAACATAAAACACAGCCGTATTTTCAGGTTCGCCAACCATAGTTTTGCCGGGGTAGCCGTATTGGGCAATAATACTTTCAACCTTTGCAATATTGGCTACGTCTACCTTATTTATAAATATCCATTGGTATTTTTGTATGGTGTCCCTGGGGCTACCCAGTAATTGCGCCAGCGTGTCTTTTCTTTTGTCCTTTGTTTCTGTGTCAAAAAATTCGCGCACGCCCTGGTCGCGCTGTAAAATGGTATCAAGCCGGGCCTTTAGTTTTACGTTGATTTGGCTCTGCGCAAAACAATTAAGGGCCAATAGCCAGGTTACTAAAAAGAGTATGGTTTTCATAAATGACAGGTTTAAATTTCTAATAAATAAATTGACTCGATTAAATTACGAACTTTTCGTAGTTTTATTATACCAACCTAATATTTTTTTGTGCCTACCATCACTATCCCGCGTTAGGGACATAAGTGAATACCGGCCAGGCGTGGGACAAGAGCGTAAGCCGAGCCTAACGCCTGTAGCCGTATAAGCGGATGGCCCGACCCGCTTCTATCAGCGGGAACGCCAAATAATAACATTATACCTTCTCAAGGGTTGATAGACCCGTAAAAAACGCGTGATTTTGGTAGATAAACGCGTGAAAAAGTGTGATGGAGTGTGATAGCGTGTGATAAACTGTGATTTTGCAGCTATTAGGTTTGCAAACAAAAGCAACTATCGGTGACAAAATGCTGTCTATAAAGTTCCCATAGTCATTTTAGATGTTCAAACAATTAATTTTTTTTCAATCGACTGAATGTCAAATAATTAAGTCAAAAATAATGTTTCATTTTGTTTCACTTTATTTTCACAAACAACTCGCTGTCAAACAGTTAAATCAAAATAGTGTGTCACCTGTTTCAACTGTGTCACACACACGTGAAACAGCACACCTATAACGAGATCCCTCGTTTCCACGGAATGAAGTCGTCCTGCCCTAACTGTACAGATTTGGGCTGCACTACGCCGCTGGCAACGTCAATTACATAGTTGAGGATGCGCTCGCCAACCTGATCAATGGTCTCGGTGCCTTCAATGATGGTACCGCAGTTAATGTCAATAATATCGGGCATCCTGTCGTAAATGCGGGTATTGGTTGATAACTTGATAACAGGGGTTATAGGGTTGCCGGTCGGGGTGCCCAAACCCGTAGTAAACAACACCACATTAGCGCCCGATCCTACTTCGGCCGTTGTACTCTCTACATCGCTGCCGGGGGTACATAGTAAGTTTAAGCCGGGTTTGGTAACCTTTTCGGGATAATCCAACACTGCTGCCACGGGCGAGTTGCCGCCCTTCTTAGCTGCCCCTGCCGATTTGATGGCATCGGTGATCAAACCATCCTTAATATTGCCCGGCGACGGGTTAGCGTAAAAGCCCGAACCATCTGCCTCGGCCCGTGCGCTATAAGTACGCATCAGGCTAATGAACCTTTCGGCGGTAGCTTCGTCGACACAACGGTCGCTTAGCTCCTGCTCTACCCCGCAAAGCTCGGGGAACTCGGCCAGGATAACGCTGCCACCCAGGCTCACCAATACATCAGACACATAGCCCAACGCCGGGTTTGCCGAGATACCGGAGAACCCGTCGGATCCGCCACACTCCAACCCTATGCAGATCTTGGTGATAGGTGCCGGTGTGCGTTCTTGCTTGTTGGCTTCTATTAGCCCGGCAAAGGTTTGCTTTAAAGCTTCCTGCATTAAGGTGCTTTCCTTGCCTATCTTTTGCTGCTCTAACATAATCAGCGGCTTGCTGAAGTTAGGGTCGCGTTTCTTTATCTCGTCTTCCAGTATGCTGGCCTGCGCATGCTGGCAGCCCAGGCTAAGCACGGTAGCGCCTGCCACATTAGGGTGGGTTATGTAACCGGCTAACAGCCCGCACAAAGCGTCGCTATCGCTCTTGGTACCACCGCAGCCCATATCATGGGTAAGGAACTTGATACCATCTATGTTCTGAAACAGCTTGTTAGACTTCTGCTCGGTAGCGTCGCTATGCAAATCAGCATTCAAAATAGCCTCAACCGAGTTACCGGTTTGATACAGGCTGATCAGGCTATCCACCTCGTTCTCATAAGTCTTAGCCTTACGGAAACCCAGCTTCTCAACCAGCGCGTCCTTCAACACCATAATGTTGCGGTTCTCGCAAAACACCAAGGGTATAACCAGCCAATAGTTAGCCGTACCTACAGATCCATCTGCCCTATGATAGCCTAAGAATGTGCGCCCTGCAAACTTGTCAACCTCGGGTTTGTGCCAGTTTAGCTTGCGTTCGCCCAGCTTGTAATCGCTGGCAGCGTGGTGTATGTTGGCCGTTGTAATAGCAGCGCCTTTGGCAATAGGGCCATTGGTTTTGCCTACCAGTACGCCATACATGTATATTTCGGCACCGGCGGCAAGGTCGGTTATGGTAAACTTATGCTTGGCGGCTACATCGGTTAGTAAGGTTATGTTATCGCCGTTAAAAACAACGGTGGTTCCTGCGGTTATATCCTGTAAAGCAACCAACACATTGTCATGTGGGTGTATCTGTAGAAAGGTATTGATACGGTCAGTCATCGAAAAATGATTTGTGTATTCATTGAAATCAAGCATCAATGAACGGGTGGGCTAAATTAGCTAATCTTTTAAAGCAAATACAAAATCGAGGGATTAAAAGTTACCTTAAATATGCAATCGATGCAGGTAAGCCGGGGTTTAAATTTTAACGGTTAAACCCCGGCTCTCTCATCCTGCTTTTAGTTGTTACTGCTATTGCAGATCAAGTTCAATTACCGGTATCTCATAGAGTGGCTTCTTCTTTGGTAGCGTCACTATCAAATCACCTTCATTTGCTGTCGATGGTTTATTAATCACCTCTGAATGATCATTTAAAAGCTCCGAATACTTGATCTTACCGTTATAACCAGGCAAGGTCAATTTACCATCCACAGGGTAGGTAAACAGGTGAACATATAGCTTTTTGGTAGCCGCATTATAAGTAAGCTTTGTACCCTCGGGCACCGCGTAGCTATCTGGCGCATAGGTACAATTGTAAATAGCTTTGCTGTTGGCGTGCATCCAATAAGCCATGCTATCTAATGCATTGGTTGCACGGTAATCAAACTCGCCACGGCCTGTTGGGCCCACATTAAGTATAAGGTTACCACCATTGCTGGTTGATGTGATTAACAAATCCAATAACTGGCGGTGTGTTTTCCAGGTATTCTCGTCGCGGTAATAGCCCCATGAGCCTGAGAACGTTTGGCAGGTCTCCCAGGTTTTACCACGATACTTAGCTAACTCTTTAGTACTTACCTGCTCAGGCGTTTCAAAATCGGCACCATCTTTATACTCTTCCAGGTTAAGGCGGTTATCTACAATAATGCCGGGTTGTAGCTTACGGATCAGCTTTAACAACTCGACAGAACCCCACTCATCTTTACCTTTTCCACGCTTAGGGTCTTTTTTGTTAGGGAAAGAGAAATCTAACCATAGGATATCAATTTTACCATAATGCGTTAGCAACTCCGTTATCTGGTTGCGCATATATTGCCTGTATTTAGCCATATCACGGCCTTTATTAAGGCGTTCGTAATTAGCTTCGCTTTTATCTTTTTGTGTAAGCGGGTGGATATCATCCATAACATAATCAGGGTGGTGCCAATCCAGCAGCGAATAGTAGAAACCTACCTTCATTCCCTGCGCTTTGAAAGCGTCAACATATTCCTTTATCAGGTCGCGTTTGGCTTGGGTGTTAGTTGCTTTGTAATCAGTAAACTTCGAGTCGAACAGGCAAAAACCTTCATGGTGCTTACTGGTTAGCACGGCATATTTCATACCGGCAGCTTTAGCTTGTTTGGCCCATTTCTGTGGCTCAAACATATCCGGGTTAAACTCGTCGAAGTACTTCTGGTATTGCTCATTACTTAACGCCTCATTATGTTTTACCCATTCGTGGCGTGCAGCACCGGCATACAATCCCCAGTGAATAAACATACCGAAACGGCTGTCGGTCCACCATTTCATACGTTGTTGCTTTTGCGCGTCGGTTTCAGTGCCGATCATTTTTTGAGCTTTCGCAACAAAAATGCTAAGAGATAAGATCAATAATAAGATGTGTAGTTTTTTGCTCATCATAACTTTACGTTTACAGGTTAACATTTTTTAGCAACCGCTACTGTTATCAGTATATGACCACAATAGCTATTACTTATTATTTGTACTATCGGTTTGAGATTGATAATTGGTTTATCAAATAAAGAAGATTAAACCCACATAATATTTCATGTTATTGCCTATTCATTAAGCTATTTTGGCATATTTTGAATGTAGAGCCTTAAACAGGCTATTTTTTGTTGAGGCGTTCTTCTTCTTCCTGCGCCTCCAGCCGTTCTTTTTTCAGATCGATGCGGATCAATCCAAAAAGGCCCATATAAATATTAGCCACCCAAACTATGCTAAAACCTGCCAGCAGGTAGCCCCGCCAATCGTCCATTAAAAATTGGTAGCTGGTAAGTATGAGGATGAAGATAGTTACGTAATGGCTAAAGCAGTATTCGCAGGTAAACAGGTAAAAAAACTTGCGGGCCAGAAGGGTTTTCTGCTGCTTGCTTTGCTTAACGCAATAGTCGTGCGGTTCTTTAAATATCTCCTCGTGCGTAACCGTCCAGGCAATGCAGGCAACGGGGATAGCTAACAGAAAAAGCCAGGCAACTTGTGTAGATAACGGCATCATAGCCTATACTACAATTTTGGGCTGATATGGTTTTATTTACCGAGACTTATCGAAGTTAGATACTTAACCGCCTCGCCCGCCCCTATCTGCCCCGATATAATAGCCGGCGGCACACCCGGCCCCGGGACAGTTAACTGCCCGGTATACAGTAAATTCTTAACATGCTTATTGCGCATAGCCGGCTTAAAAAAGGCGGTTTGGTTAAGCGTGTTTGCCAGTCCGTAGGCATTGGCTTTAAATGAGTGGTAATCGGCCTTAAAATCATTCAAAGCATAACTTCTTTTAACAATGATGTTGTCGCGGATGCTTTGTCCGGTTATACTTTCAAATCGCGTTAGCAACAGCTCGAAATATTTTTCACGGATAGTGTCGTTATCATCCAATCCCGGAGCGACCGGCATTAAAAAGAACAGGTTTTCGCAACCTTCGGGGGCTACGCTGCTATCTGTTTTTGAAGGGCAACAAACATAAAACAAAGGTTCGTCAGGCCATTGCGGCGAGTGGTAGATCTGTTGAGCATGTTGCTCAAAATCAGCGTCAAAAAACAGGTTATGGTGGTGTATGCCATCCACCTTCTTATTTAAGCCGATGTAAAACAACAGGCTTGATGGCGATAGTTTGCGGCTGTCCCAATACTTTTTGGTGTAGTTACGATGCGGTTCTTCTAACAGATGTTGATCCACATGCTGATAATCGGCACCGGCAATTACCATATCGGCTTTTATATCGCCTTTATTGGTTTTTATATTGGTGACTTGTTTGTTTACCACTTCAATTTTAGTGACCTCGGTATCGGTCTTGATCTCTACGCCTAAGCTTTCGGCAAGGCTTACCATGGCTTTAACAATCTTGTTCATCCCGCCCATGGGGTACCAGGTACCTAATACCAGGTCGGCATAGTTCATGAGGCTGTACATGGCGGGGGTATTCTGCGGGGTAGCGCCTAAAAACAAAACCGGGAACTCCAACAAACAGCTGGATAAGTTTTTAAAACAAGCCGAGTATAAATATAAAGTAGGCATGGGCGAATATGTTTTATGGCTTCTTTTTCGTATTTTTGTAATGCACCCGGGCAAAATCTGCTAATCGCAGCACAAGTTTTCAACTATAACTTCATTTTTCACATCAACATACTTATATACAGTTATTTAAGTAAAAAATATCACAGTGATATAGTGTGATAGGCTGTGATTTAGTGTGATAAAAGTGTGCACAGCTGTGATATAGTGTGATTTAGCGTGATATAGTGTGATAATATGCTGCGGGTTAGCGTTGATTTCTGATAGCAACAACTTGCTATAGTAAGCAAATTGTTTCGCGGGCGGGTTGAAATTTGTACTTTTGAAGCAAAGCGCAACAGTGAAAATGGATCTGTATGATGAAGCCTGTTTTGAATGCAGTAAATTAATAACCACAAAATACAGCACTTCATTCAGCAAAGGTATTAAGGCATTTAAAAAGCATTTCAGGTATCCTGTTTATGCTATTTATGGTTTTGTGCGCTACGCGGACGAGATTGTCGATACCTTTCACAATCACAACAAAACTCAGCTTATTACTGATTTTAAAG
The DNA here is from genome assembly GCA_014376655.1 of Mucilaginibacter sp. GTDB lineage: Bacteria > Bacteroidota > Bacteroidia > Sphingobacteriales > Sphingobacteriaceae > Mucilaginibacter. Next base: position 15,918 of record JACMRC010000159.1, read on the forward strand.
CGGATACGTTTAAAGCTATCAACCAAAAAATAAGCCTTAACCCTGTTTTACATTCCTTTCAACTGGTAGTAAATCAATATGATATCGACCATCAACTGATAGAAGAATTTCTGCGATCCATGGAAATGGACCTTGACCATAAAGCATATACCAGTACCGATTATGAAACGTATATCCATGGTTCGGCCGGGGTTATTGGCCTGATGTGTTTGCAGGTTTTTTGTGAAGGCGATAAAGAAATGTACCTGCGTTTAGAGCCTATGGCCCTGAGCCTTGGATCGGCTTTCCAA